>NZ_JAAEDQ010000002.1:0-294837 GCF_013344965.1 Snodgrassella sp. ESL0253
ACTTTTTACCCCCCTTTGCCTTTTATCTTCGCGCTTTTTCTTTCGCCATAGTCATTACCGGCTGCTTTTGACTCCATTTAGTATCGGTTTTTCGGCTTTTTCTGTATCAGTCGCACTTTAAATAAAGAAATAAAGCGCTTTATTTGGTATTGTCGTTTCTGTAGTGTCGCATTCTGATTAATTGCCACTTTAAATATAATTATTATTTATCCAAAGCTATTTCAGTTCATGTTAAGTATGGGCCTTTTGTAAAAATTTAATTTATTAAATTCAGGATTAAACTTATCTTCGGCAAATTCACAAACTTGATATTTCTAATAGACATAAAATCCCTTTAGAAGAATCTGAATAGGCTACACTGATTCATACAACTTTTTAGGAGAGTAATTACAAGAAAAAATGGTTACTTTTGTATATCAATTTATACAAAGTACTAATAACTAGAGACTATTTACTGGAGCAGTTTATTTAAAATCCATGCTCATAGATGAGCAACAAAGCAAATATGGTCATAATAATCCACCACCTACGGTGCCGCAATTGATATTATTTTGGTATTAGCACCAGTATTTTTTCTGAATTTCCCTAATCAACTGCTTGTCCATACTCTGCCTCTGACAACAGTCATTCACTGCAATATCGGCCAGATAAGTCACATACACAAAATTCGTTATACAGCGAGCCATGCCAACTAGCCTACCATCATTTCATGCTGTAATAATCAGATTGGCATTATCCAGCATAGACTGAAAGAGCGGTTTATCCTCAATCGGGCGAGGTTGCTCCAGACTACAATGGCGGTAAAGAGCCATGGCTTTGCGGAAATTATGCCTAATTCCCGCATTAGTGGCCTGCATACACAACAATGGAATGATATGATTGATGTCAATCTGAAAGGGGTACTTAATGGTATAGCGGCGGTAATGCCGATTTTCATCAAGCAGAAATCTGGTCATATCATTACCACATCCTCTATTGCCGGCATCAAAAGCTTTATGGATTGTTGGGTTTATAGTGCCACTAAATTTGCGGTACGCAACCTGATGCAAGTTATCCGGCAGGAAAGTGCTACCGAACAAATTAACATCCGCACCACTACTCTGTATCCGGCAGCGATTAATACTGAACTGTTGCAGAGCATCACTGATACTACAGTCTTGCAAAGTATGACCGAACTCTATAAACAGGTAGGCATTAGCCCTGATGCTATTGCCCGTGTTGTAAACTTTGCTATAGAACAGCCAGAAGATACCAATATCTCTGAGCTGACTATCATCTACCCAACCAAACAGGTGTAACTAGGCAAGGGAAGCAAATAGCAGTCGCATTCCCAGCCTGCACGAGCGGATATAGCTTTTACTTTGCGGGAATGTGAAACTTAAAAGCCTGTTGGGCGATTAATTCTAGAAATATGCTTAATAGCCCATTAAATTTTAATTAACCCGCATATTTAAAGATATGCAGATGATTAAATTCTGCAATATGTTTAATTATATATCAGCTGAAATTTCTGATAGATTGGTCAGCACTGAATTTTGGTTTTAATCGCTGTAGTGCAACACCATTTACGAAAATTGAAGCTTGATTCTCGCATTGGTCATCGCTGATATCAAACATTAATTTGTGCTGTGCCATTATATTTTCCCACATGTAGAAAAGCCCGGACAATCTGCCGGGCTTTTTAAACATTTCCTTATAGTAACCAAGCCAGTTTGGTGGCTACTATTATGGCTGTTTATTTTCGATGTGTGCGCAGGTAATCCAGCGTTTTCAGTTGGGCTATTGCCGCAGCTAAAGCCACATGTGCTTTGGCCAGAGAAACATCATCTTTGGCCTCATGGATACCGGATTCGGCTGCTTTTTTAGCTTCTTCGGCACGTTGCTGATCCATTTCTTCACTGCGAACGGCCACATCTGCTAAAAGTGTTAGCTTATTCGGTTGCACTTCCAGAACACCGCCTGATACCGCCACCAGAATTTCTTCTTTCTGGCCAGGAACTGTCAAACGCAGGGCACCAGGACGCACCAGGCTCATAATGGGTTCATGGCGAGGATAAATACCCAGCTCACCTTCCAGAGTTGGCACAACAATAAAACTGGCCTCTCCAGAATAGATGTTCTCTTCATTACTCACCACTTCCACTTGCATGGTACTCATCAAGCGCTCCTTAGTTTAGGGTTTTCGCTTTTTCAGCAGCTTCTTCGATATTGCCTACCATGTAGAAAGCCTGTTCCGGCAGGTGATCGTATTCACCATTCAGAATTGCTTTAAAGCCAGCAATAGTATCACGCAGGGATACGTATTTACCCGGTGCACCAGTAAACACTTCGGCCACGTGGAAAGGCTGTGATAAAAAGCGCTGAATTTTACGTGCGCGGTTTACGGTCAGCTTGTCTTCATCAGACAATTCGTCCATACCCAGAATTGCAATAATATCATTCAGCTCTTTGTATTTTTGCAGAGTAGTCTGCACTCCACGTGCAACGTCGTAGTGCTCCTGACCAATTACTGCTGGGTCAAGCTGACGTGAAGTGGAATCCAGTGGGTCTACCGCCGGATAGATACCTAAAGAAGCAATATCACGGCTCAACACCACGGTCGCATCCAAGTGGGCAAACGTTGTTGCCGGAGACGGGTCGGTCAAGTCATCCGCAGGTACGTATACGGCCTGAATAGAAGTAATGGAACCGGTTTTGGTAGAAGCAATACGCTCCTGCAAACGACCCATTTCTTCGGCCAATGTTGGCTGATAACCCACAGCAGACGGCATACGGCCTAACAGTGCTGATACTTCGGTACCGGCCAGTGTATAACGGTAAATGTTGTCGATAAACAACAATACATCGCGGCCTTTACCATTTTCGTCTTTTTCATCACGGAAATATTCCGCCATGGTCAGACCAGTTAATGCCACGCGTAAACGGTTACCTGGTGGTTCGTTCATCTGACCATACACCATTGCCACTTTGTCCAGTACGTTTGAGTCTTTCATCTCGTGATAGAAGTCGTTACCTTCACGAGTACGCTCACCTACACCGGCAAACACAGACAAACCGCTGTGTGCTTTGGCAATGTTGTTAATCAGTTCCATCATGTTCACGGTTTTACCTACACCGGCACCGCCAAACAGACCGACTTTACCACCTTTAGCAAACGGGCATAGCAGGTCAATCACTTTAATACCGGTTTCCAGCAATTCGGTAGAGCTGGAAAGCTCATCAAATTTTGGTGCCTGCTGGTGAATGGAACGGGTGGTGCTGGTTTGAATTTCACCAGCTTCATCAACTGGATGACCCAGAACGTCCATAATCCGACCCAGAGTGGCTGTACCTACTGGAACAGTAATCGGGGCGCCAGTATTGACCACGGCCATACCGCGTTTCAGACCATCGGAAGTACCCATGGGAATGGTACGCACGATACCATCACCCAGTAACTGTTCAACTTCGAGAGTTAAATCAGTATCAACCAGTTTAAGAGCGTCATACACATTGGGAATGGAGTCATGTGGGAATTCAACGTCCACTACCGCACCAATGATTTGTACGATTTTGCCTTGGCTCATTATCGCATCCTAAGTTTATTTGACCCGTACTGCTTAAACAGCAGCAGCACCGGCCACAATTTCTGACAACTCTGTGGTAATCGCTGCCTGACGCGATTTGTTATACACCAGACGCAATTCTTTAATGGCATTGCTCGCATTATCGGTAGCTGCTTTCATCGCTACCATACGCGCGGCCTGTTCGGCAGCCATGTTTTCAGATAAGGCCTGATAAACCACAGACTCTAAATAACGGCGGACTAAAAATTCCAACACCTGCTGTGGTGAAGGTTCGTACACGTATTCCCAGCCGTATTCCTTGCTTTCGGGTACTTGATCCAGAACATTCTGCCCGATTGGCAATAGTGTTTCCAGACGTGCTTCCTGACGCATGGTATTGATAAAGCCGGCATAAACCAGATAAATTGCATCCAGTTTACCTTCGGCGTAACGCTGAAAAATTTCCGTCAACGGACCCAATAATGTAGCTACTCTGGGTGTATCACCCAAGCCCACAGCACTGGCAATGACATTCAAACCTACTCGGTTGCATGCTGCCAGGCCTTTGCTGCCCAGGCACACAACTTCGGCATCTAGCCCCTGCTGATTGCATTCTTGCACTTTACTGAAAAATGCTTTCAAGATATTGGCATTCAAACCGCCACACAAGCCCTTGTCGGTAGTAATAACAATGAAGCCAACACGCTTGCTATCATTAGTACTACGCAATAAAGGTATGTTATGACTGGAATGGGTTTGTGCCAGATGGCTCATTACCAGACGAATTTTATCGGCATACGGACGCGCCTGACGCATCCGCTCCTGAGTCTTCCGCATTTTAGAGGTTGACACCATCTGCATCGCTTTAGTGATCTTTTGGGTATTCTGAACACTGCGAATTCTGGTGAGAATCTCTTTTCCTACTGCCATTTCAGACTCCTTTCAATGACACGCTTACGCCTGAAAGCTATAAGACGATTTGAAGGTCTTCATGGCGTTGTCCAATGCTTTGGCATTATCATCGCTCAAGGCACCGGTTACATCGATGTCCTGCAATACGTTCGGACACTGGGTACGCACATAGCCTAAAAACTCTGCTTCAAAGCCCAAAGCTTTTGACACTGGCACATCATCATAAGAACCGTTGTTTATCGCCCACAGGGTTAGCGCCATTTCACCAGTGCTCAGGGTGCTGAACTGTTTCTGTTTCATCAGTTCTGTCACAACTTCACCATGACGCAGCTGTTTTCGGGTTGCTTCGTCCAAATCAGAAGCAAACTGTGAGAATGCAGCCAGTTCGCGGTACTGAGCCAGTGCCAGACGAATACCACCGCCCAGTTTTTTGATAACTTTGGTCTGTGCTGCACCACCTACACGGGATACAGAGATACCGGCATTGATGGCAGGACGGATACCAGAGTTGAACAGATCTGTTTCCAGAAATATCTGGCCGTCTGTAATAGAAATAACGTTGGTTGGTACGAATGCAGATACGTCACCAGCCTGAGTTTCAATAATCGGCAGGGCGGTTAATGAACCGGTTTTGCCTTTTACTGCACCCTTAGTAAGCTCTTCTACCTCATGTGCATTAATGCGGGAAGCACGTTCCAGCAGACGTGAATGCAGGTAGAATACGTCACCCGGATAAGCTTCACGGCCAGGTGGACGGCGCAACAACAGGGAAATCTGACGGTATGCTACAGCCTGTTTAGACAGGTCATCATAAACAATCAGCGCATCTTCACCGTTATCACGGAAAAATTCACCCATGCTGCAACCAGCATATGGGGCAATATATTGCAGAGCAGCTGCTTCAGAAGCAGTAGCAGCAACAATAATGGTGTGATCCATCGCACCATGCTCTTCCAGTTTGCGTACTACGCTGGCAATGGAAGAAGCTTTCTGGCCGATAGCTACATAAATACAGATTACGCCGGTATCTTTCTGGTTAACAATGGCATCCAGAGCTACGGCGGTTTTACCGGTCTGACGGTCACCAATGATCAGCTCGCGCTGGCCGCGACCAATCGGCACCATTGAGTCAATGGCTTTCAGACCAGTTTGCATGGGCTGATCCACAGACTGACGTGCAATCACACCCGGGGCAATTTTTTCTACCGGAGCTGTGTGTGTGGCATTGATTGGGCCTTTGCCATCAATCGGACGACCCAGTGCATCAACCACACGGCCTACCAGCTCACGGCCTACCGGTACTTCCAGAATACGACCGGTACAGGTAACTTCGTCGCCTTCTTTAATATGTTCTGATTCACCCAGAATCACGGCACCTACAGAATCGCGCTCCAGGTTCATGGCGAGACCAAATGTATTGCCGGGAAACTCGAGCATTTCACCTTGCATCACGTCTGACAAGCCGTGAACGCGCACAATCCCGTCAGTTACAGACATTACGGTACCACGGGTACGTAATTCTGTATCTACGTTCAGGTTTGCGATTTTAGCTTTAATCAAATCGCTAATTTCAGCAGGATTAAGCTGCATGAAAACTCTCCTAATTCATCAATGCCGCATGCAGGCTGTTTAATCTGCCTTGCACCGACAAATCCAATACTCGGTCACCAACTTCTACTTTTACGCCACCAATTAATTCCGGGGCAACCACCTGATGCGCTTTCAACCGGCTGTTGAAATGGGCTTCCAGATCCACAACGACTTGTGCAAACTGCACCTTATCAATGGGATAGGCCGTATATACGGTGGCTTCTTTTATGTCGTTAAGGGACAAAGCATAGTCTTGGAATAACGTATAAATTTCTGGCAAAACTGTTAAGCGTTTGTTCTGCGCCAACACAAAGATGAAATTTTTCAGTTCATCAGCAGGCGTAAAATCGACTAATGACAGGATTTCTTTTGCCTTTTGTGCGTATTCGCATTCCGGCTCGTCAATCAGTAACTGCACTTTTGGTTGCAGGATAATTTCAGCCAGTGTTTTCAGTTCGTCCAACCAAGACTCAATCTGATTCTGTTCTTGTGCCAGACTGAACAATGCCTTGGCATATGGTCTGGCTATGGTTGCGAACTCAGCCATGGGATTACAGCTCCTGTTTCAGGTTCGCCAGTAAATCAGCGTGACGTGAAGGATTAACTTCGCTGCGCAGGATGGATTCGGCACCTTTAACAACCAAATCTGCTACCTGCTGACGCAGTGCTTCACGGGCCCGATTGGCTTCCTGCTCAACATCAGCTTTTGCCTGAGCCATGATGCGGGCAGCTTCTTCCGATGCCTGTGTTTTGGCATCTTCAACAATCTGCGCGGCACGCTTTTCCGCATTGGCCACCATTTCGGAGACCTGACTGCGGCCCTCGGCCAAGATATCAGCAACACGTTTTTCCGCCTGGGCAAAATCGTTTTTTCCACGTTCGGCAGCAGCCAAACCTTCGGCAATTTTGTCGGCACGGGCATCAAGTACTTTGACGATGGGTGGCCATACGAATTTCATCGTAAATAGCACAAACATGACAAAAACGAGCACTTGTGCAATTAGGGTTGCGTTGATATTCACGATTAAACCTTTAGAATTTGTGTTTATTAATTAAAACAGTTAACAACCAGCAAATCCAAGTTTATCAGCCGCCGATTTTGGCGAAGTACAAGAATGATACGCCCAGGGAGATAATGAACGCAGCATCAATCATACCCATGATAATGAAGAATTTACCCAGCAATGAGTTCATTAATTCAGGCTGACGGGCAGAAGATTCCATGTATTTTGCACCCAGCATACCAATACCGATAGAGGCACCCATGGCAGAAATACCAATCATCAAACCACAAGCGATAGCGATTAAACCACCCATTTACTTCACTCCTTAAATAAAAGAAAAGAATACTACAACAAATAAACTACCCTTAATGGGAATCGTGAGCCTGACCCAGATAAACAAAGGTCAGTACCATAAAGAGATACGCCTGCAAGGCAATCACCAGAATATGGAATATAGCCCAAGCCAGACCAGCAATGATTTGCAGGATGAAGAGAACCACATCGCTAACACCAGCAGCACCAGACATACCCCAGGCACCACCCATCAAGGCAATAACCATAAACAAAATTTCACCCGCATACATGTTACCGAACAGTCGCATACCATGCGAGAGGGTTTTGGAAAAGAATTCAATGATATTCATTAAAAAGTTGGGGATGAACAACCAAACCTTGTTACCAAATGGTGCGCTGAACAATTCATGTACCCAACCACCCAAACCTTTGATTTTGATATTATAAACAATACATAAAAACAAAACGGAAATGGCCATGGCCATGGTAGTATTTAGGTCTGCAGTAGGCACGACACGCAGATAGGCATGATGATCACCTGTGGTATGTTGCCAAGCCCATGGCAACAGATCCACTGGCAACAGATCCATCATATTCATGAACAGAATCCACATAAATACGGTCAACCCCAGCGGGGCAATGATTTTACGGGACTTTTCATTGTGAACCATATCCTTGCAGATACCATCTACAAACTCAATCAGTAATTCTATGGCCGCCTGAAAGCGGGTGGGTACACCTACTTTCATGCGTCGCGCTGCCGCAAACAGAATGGCAGAAGCGATAACACCAGTTAGGATGGAAAAAAACAGGGTATCCAGATTAAGAAACGAGAAATCAACCATATTTGTCTGATAATCTGGTGATTTCTGGGTGTAATTGATTAAGTGATGGCTAATATATTCGCCCGGAGTCATCTCTGTGCCGCTCATAGTAACAATCTTTTTCTAAATGTGAACAATCCAGCCTGACTGACCAGTATCAGTCCTGTCAGGTAAGCAAACCAGTTAACAGAAGAATAGCATATATACACCAGCAACATCATCAGGCATATCATGAGGATTTTGCTGATTTCAGCCATTAACAGTGTTGCAGGTAATAGCGCCGGTAATTTTTTTGCAGCGATAATGGTTAATATCGCCAGTAATGTAGGTATCAGATAACTGAGTCCACCCAATACTGCTGACCAGATAGCAGAATAATCCCACAACCATGCAGACACAAAAACTGCGGCAAACAACATGACTGTTTGCCAAAACATGATTGACTTCATTCTGTTACCCTAAAAAACGCTACGGTAAGCTGCGCTAATATAATCAACTAATACAATATCGTCAAGTGATTTTGTGAAATTTCGTTAAATAAACCTTAGCTAATTAATTAATTTTTCTATATATTTCTATAACATTAACATTGACAGAATTGATAACCTATCTGAACAGTTTTGTGCAGTTAGTCTCTGTTTGTCAGACTTATTCCAGTCCCAATCTTTGTAATATATGGCTTAATGTTTCAGGATTATCAAATTGCAGAATAATCCGGCCGCTGCGCTGATTGCGGCTTTGTACCTGCACTGGTACGGAAAAACGCTGCTCTAGTGCGGCTTCAATCTGTTGTATTTCGCTACTTTTTTCAGCCGGATGACGTGCGTCTGTTTCCGGTTTGGCCTGTGCCTGCTGACAACGGCGTTCTACTTCCCGAACTGACCAGCCATTTTGTGCTGCTTTTTGTGCCAGATCAATCTGCTGAATAACCGGTAAGGTTAATAAAGCGCGTGCATGCCCCATTTCCAGTTGTCGGCTATACATCAGATCCTGAACTGGCTGAGGCAGATTAAGTAAGCGCAGGCTGTTGGAAATACTGCTACGGCTGCGGCCAACTGCTTTGGCAACAGTATCATGGGTGAGGCCGAATTCATCTACCAGACGTTTTAAACCTTGTGCTTCTTCAATTGGGTTGAGGTTCTGACGCTGAATATTTTCAATCAGCCCCATGGCCAGAGCAGCTTCATCGGAAATGCTTTTAACAACCACGGGAATTTCCTGCAACTCTGCCAGTTGTGCAGCGCGCCAACGGCGCTCACCGGCAATCAGCTCGTATTGCTGCAAACCCATTTCGCGCACGATTATCGGTTGAATAATACCTTGCGCGCGTATCGACTCGGCCAATTCCTGCAAGGATTCATCATCAATCTGGGTGCGCGGCTGGTAACGCCCGGGAATAATATCGGTAATCGCTACTCTGGTTAAACGATCTCCACCGGTGATGTCACTGCCGGAACCGAGTAAGGCATCCAATCCTGCGCCCAAACCTTTTGCTTTTACCATGTATTACTCTTTAAATTTGTTGGTTGACACTATCTGCTGTGTCGATGCTGTTGTTAGGTTGAATAAGTGATTTTATGCTTGTTTCACCGCTGTACGTACCAAAATTTCATCGGCAAGTGCCAGATAAGCTTTGGTACCGGTAGCACGCGGGTCATATTGCAGTGCCGGCATCCCATGACTGGGTGCTTCGGCCAAACGGATATTACGCGGAATAGGTGTGCTGAACAGTTTATCCGGGAAATGGGCACTTAGCTGTTCATCTACCTGTTTGGCCAGCAGGCTGCGCGGGTCATATAATGTACGGACAATACCTAGTATATCCAGTTGCGGATTGATTGCCTGACGAATTTTACGCACAGTGGCAATCAGGTCGGAAATACCTTCCAGAGCATAATATTCACACAACATGGGTACAATGATGTGTCGTGCCGCTACTAGGCCATTGATGGTTAGCAAGGTTAATGTTGGCGGGCAATCAATAATAATATAATCGTATTGACCTACTACCTGCGCCAGGGCGTTTTTCAGGCGCATTTCGCGAGCCAGTTCCTGCACCAGCTCTACTTCGGCACCTGCCAGAGCTCGATTGGCCGGCAGAACATCAAAACCACCATTTTGGGCGGGCATAATGGCGTTGTGAATTTCTTCATTGCCCAGCAATACGGCATAAACACCGCTAGTTACGTTGCCTTTGTTAATGCCGCTACCGGTAGTGGCATTGCCCTGAGGGTCGAGGTCAACAATCAGGACTCTGGACTTTTTTTCTACCAGTGAAGCGGCCAGATTAACGACTGTGGTGGTTTTACCCACACCACCCTTTTGATTGGCTACGGCAATAATATGTGCACTCATGCATGATCTTTCTTGCGTACCAGCACCATATGGCGTTCTGCATCCAGATGGGGAACATTGAGTTTGTCTACCTGAACCAATTCTACATTTTCTGGCAGGCGCTCAATTTCTTCATACGGATACACGCCCTTCATGGCTGCCCAGTAACCACCTTTTGCCATTAGCTGTTTGGTGATGGTGACAAAGTCGTTTAATTCGGCAAAAGCTCGGCTGGTAATGACATCAAACTGTTCACCCACCATAGCTTCTACCCGTGCGGTAATCACCTGTACGTTGCTTAAGCCCAGCTCGATAACTGCCTGTTGTAGAAATGAGGTTTTTTTGCTGTTGGCGTCTAGCAGGGCTACGGGCAAATCCGGACGGGCAATGGCCACGGGGATTCCGGGCATGCCGCCACCACTACCCACGTCAATCAGGCCACGGGCACGTTCTACATAGGGCAACAGGGTTAGGCTGTCGAGAATATGATGGCTGATGACATCCTGATCGTTACGTAGTGCAGTCAGGTTGTAGGTGCTGTTCCATTTTTTTAACAGTTCTACAAAAGCCAGCAACTGTAATTGCTGTGGCACTGTCAGGTTGATATTCATCTGCTGCAAACCTTGTTGCAGCATGGTTTTCATGTCGCTCATGCTGTTTTTGCTCCCTCAAAACCCCGTTTCAGATGTACCATCAATAATGCCACCGCTGCTGGCGTGATGCCGGATATACGTGATGCCTGCCCTACAGTTTCGGGGCGGAACTGATTCAGTTTTTGTTGTACTTCAGCGGAAAGGCCTTTCACCAGTGTGTAATCGATACTGGCTGGCAATTTCAGTTTTTCCAGATTCTGGCGGTGACTGATTTCCTCGTTTTGCCGTTCGATATAGCCCTGATATTTTGCCTGAATTTCTACCTGTTCTGCGGCATCTGTACTGAGTGTTTCCTGCTGCGCATTTGGTAAAGTCATTAAGGCGGCATAGCTGACATTTGGCCGGCGCAACATGTCCAGCAGACTGGATTCCTTACTTAATGGCTGTCCCAGTACGCGCTGCTGTTCACTCATGGGCAGATTCAGTGGGGTATACCAGGTATGGCTTAGGCGTTGAAGTTCACGCTCTACTGCTTCCTGTTTCTGCTGGAACATTTGCCACTGTTCATCACCCACCAGCCCTACTGCCCGCCCCAGCTCGGTTAATCGCATATCGGCATTATCTTCACGCAGTTGCAGGCGGTATTCGGCACGACTGGTAAACATGCGATAGGGTTCGGTTACGCCTTTGGTAATCAAATCATCAACCAGTACGCCTAAATAAGCCTGATCACGCTGCAACACCAGTGGTTCGGCTTCACGGGTATAAAGCACTGCATTGGCTCCGGCCAGTAATCCTTGTGCGGCAGCCTCTTCATAACCGGTGGTACCATTAATTTGTCCTGCAAAAAACAGACCGGCTACACTTTTGGTTTCTAGACTAGCCTTGAGGTTGCGCGGGTCGAAGTAATCATATTCTATGGCGTATCCAGGACGCAGGATATGTGCATTTTGTAATCCGGGCATAGAATGTACCAGTTGCAGCTGGATATCAAACGGCAGGCTGGTGGAAATACCGTTAGGGTAATACTCGTGTGTGGTTAATCCTTCCGGCTCCAGAAAAATCTGGTGACTGTCTTTATCGGCAAAACGATTGATTTTGTCTTCGATAGAAGGACAGTAGCGTGGCCCAACTCCTTCAATCTTGCCGGTAAACATCGGGCTGCGGTCGAAGCCGCTGCGAATAATATCGTGGGTATGGCTATTGGTATGGGTAATCCAGCAGGAAATCTGCTGTGGGTGCATGGCACGGCTGCCACGCACAGAAAATACCGGCGCTGGACTATCACCAGGCTGTTCTTTGAGCTGACTGAAATCAATGCTGCGGCCATCAATCCGCGGCGGCGTACCGGTTTTCAGGCGTCCCTGCGGTAAATTCAGTTCTTTCAGGCAGCCAGACAGCCGCTGGGCGGCTGGGTCGCCGGCACGGCCACCAGCATAGTTTTCCAGACCAATATGAATTTTACCGGCCAGAAAAGTACCGGCGGTCAGCACCACCGCCCGACCTCGGAACGAAACACCCATTGATGTCATCACACCAACGGCACGGCCATGTTCGACAATAATATCTTCCACCTGTTGCTGGAATAATTGCAAATTCGGCTGGCTTTCCAATACGGAACGGATAGCGGCTTTATATAAAATGCGGTCAGCCTGCGCGCGTGTGGCGCGTACTGCCGGCCCTTTTGATGCATTCAGACGCCGAAATTGAATACCGCTGTGATCGGCAGCTAATGCCATTGCTCCGCCCAGTGCATCCAGTTCGCGCACCAGATGACCTTTGCCAATGCCGCCAATAGACGGATTGCATGACATTTGTCCCAGCGTTTCGATATTGTGGGTAAGCAATAATGTATTTGCGCCCATGCGTGCGGCGGCCAGAGCGGCTTCGGTACCGGCATGGCCGCCACCTACCACAATCACATCGTATTCAATCGGATAATTCATTTTGACAACAGTTGATTCCATAACGTTGTTTTTTCACGGAACAACGTTTAAGCAAAAGGTTGTTATTTTACGCGAGCTATTGCTATTTGTCAGGCCGGTAAAAATGCAAAGAGATTTTTACCACAGACCTTGCTGTTGTCGTATGCTGTTTTAACGGCTGTGTACGGCCTGCCATGCGGCATCCAGTCTGGCTCCAGCAGCCTGCAATGCAGCATCTGCCTGCTGACGCTGAACATCGGCCTGATTAAAATCACTTTGCAGACGGGTAACATTATCCTGTGCATTTTTCAGCTGTAACTGTGCCGATTGTAACTGGGTTTGAAGTTGCAAAGCTCTGTTCTGACTGGCACTTTGCCCTGAGAGTGCAGCCTGATAGGCTTTCTGCGCACTGAGCAGCTCTACATCGGCAGGAGACTCAGCCCATGCCGTAACAGCCAGACTCAAAAATAACCACAAGCTATATTTTGCTTTCATGCCTGATCACTTTCTCTATTCAGAGTTGATGACTACATACTCGCTGATATTGCTGCTCGGAGGCTGAACCACTGGTAATACCCATCGGGCGCAAATCAGTTTCGCCAAAATGGTCCTGACGAATCAGTTCACCATGTGCATCCAGCAGCTCTACATCCAGTACCCGGAACAGTTTGCGGCTACAGTCAATCTGGGTGGTGCTCAGTGCTGTTTTATAGGCCGGTGTATTGCTGTAATACTGCTGTTTCGGGTCGATAACGGTTTTACGGTCACGGAAAGTAACCAGATTGCCCTGACGTTTGATGCTGTTGCTATCCAGTGCATGCTGAACATTACCGCTGGCAGATACGCCCAGCTCAATCCAGCTACCATCTGCTTTTTTGGGCACGCTGGTTGTTGTACATGCAGCCAGTATGGTACAAACAGTCAAACTGGCCATCAGTTGACGAAGATAAATGATTTTCATGCTAATTCCTTGCAACAGCCGGTGGGTGGCTGTCGGAAATAAAGGTAAGTTGCAGTACAATGCCCGTTTCAGATTAAGTGTAACAGGTGTTATGTGACCCATGCTGAGCAAATTTTACACGATGTTTTCGGCTATCCGGAATTTCGCGGCCAACAATCCGAAATTATTAACACCGTGGCAAAGGGCAATAATGCATTGGTACTGATGCCCACCGGCGCGGGTAAGTCTTTATGTTATCAAATTCCGGCGTTAATGCGCGATGGTGTCGCCATCGTGGTATCGCCGTTGATTGCACTGATGCAGGATCAGGTGACGGCCTTAAATATCAATGGTATTGCCGCAGCCTGTGTGCATGGTGGTACCAGTGGCGAGGAAGTGCAGCGTATCGCCGATGAAATCGCAGCCGAACATTTGCAGCTATTGTACGTGGCTCCGGAACGGCTGGTTATGCCGCGTTTTTTACAGTTTTTACATAATACCCGCATCAGTCTGTTTGCGATTGATGAGGCTCATTGCGTTAGTCAATGGGGGCATGACTTTCGGCCAGAGTATCAACAGTTATCCGTACTGGCGGATGAGTTTCCTAGCATACCGCGAATTGCACTAACTGCTACAGCCGATAATGCCACTCGTGCCGATATTCAGCATTATCTGGATTTAACAGATGCACAGGTATTTATTTCCAGCTTTAATCGCCCGAATATTGATTATCAGGTTGTTGAAAAAAATAATGGTAAAAAACAGCTACTGCAATTTATCCGCAGCCAGATGCATGGTGAGAACGGTATTGTCTACTGCCTGTCGCGCAAACGTGTGGAAGATATTGCTGCTTTTCTGGGGGAAAACGGGCTAACTGCCCTGCCCTACCATGCCGGACTAGACTGGGATACCCGCAGCCAGAACCAACGCCGTTTTACGCAGGAAGACGGCATTATCGTAGTGGCTACAGTGGCTTTTGGCATGGGTATAGACAAGCCGGATGTGCGTTTTGTAGCCCATCTGGACATGCCGGCCAGTATTGAACATTTTTATCAGGAGTCGGGACGTGCCGGCCGTGATGGCCTACCGGCCACCAGCTGGCTATGTTATGGCCTGAATGACTGGGTATTGCTGCGCGAACGGATTCAGCTAGCCGAGCGGGATGAAACACAAAAACGCATAGATTTGCAAAAATTAGATGCAATGCTGGCCTTTTGTGAAACTGCCGACTGCCGCCGCCAGCTGCTGCTGCGCTATTTTGGAGAGGACAGCCAGCCCTGTGGGCATTGCGATAACTGCATTGACCCGCCCAGCCGATTTGACGGTACCATACTGGCGCAAAAACTACTTTCCTGCGTGTATCGGGTGGGGCAGCGTTTTGCTACCGGCCATGTGATTGATGTTTTGCGTGGCCGTGAATCGGAGTGGGTACTACGCTATGGTCATCAGCAATTATCCACCTTTGGCATCGGCCGTGAATTGAGTGTCAAGGAATGGCGCACAGTGGTACGACAATGTGTTGCTGCCGGCTACCTGAACGTTGATATGGCCAATCAAGCCCTGCAACTGACTGAACAGGCACGCGCAGTATTAAAAAACCAGCAGCAGGTCTGGTTGCGCCCACTGAAACATGACAAAACCCGCAGCAGCCGCAGTAATGATATCTGGCTGCGCACCGAACGCGAAGAACGTCTGTGGCAAACCTTGCGCCGCTGGCGTAAAGAGCGCGCCAGCGAGAATAATGTACCTGCCTATACCATTTTTGCCGACCGCACCTTGCAGGATTTGGTACAGCATCCACCTGCCACACTAGCTGATTTAAATCATATTTATGGACTGGGCGAAAGTAAAATCAGAAATTTTGGTACAGATATTCTGGCTCTGTGCCGCGAATGGGCGCAATAGCAGCCAGTACACGCCATTCATACCGCTAACTGATTAACTTATTTTCTCAGGGTGCCTTCCTCATGCCTTTTACCCTCTCTCATCCGGCCATCATTCTGCCTTTGTATCGTTACAGCAAATGGTTTTCCATGACTGGGCTGATTGTTGGCAGCATGTCACCAGATTTTGAATATTATATTCGCATGAAAATGTCCGGCATATATGGACACGCCTATACCGGTATCTGCCTACTCAATATCCTTACCGGCCTGACTGTGGCTTTTATTTTTCACCTCATCATCCGCAATCCATTAATTCGACACCTGCCGTCCAGTTTACAGCGGCGCTTTAATGTTTATCTGACATTCAACTGGACGCAATATTTCTGCCGGCACTACCTGATTGTTATCTTTTCACTATTTCTCGGTAGTCTGTCGCATGTATTCTGGGATGCATTCACTCATCCGTCCGGCTGGTTTGTCAGCCACAGCCTGTGGCTACAGCAGGAAATAACACTGCCATTTTTGCAACCAGTGCCTGTCTACAAACTATTACAGCATGGCAGCTCAATCGGTGGCCTGCTGTGCATTGCTGCTTTTATTTTGTACATGCCCCAATCAAACCTGCCTGTTGTGCAGATTAACTATCGTTACTGGCTGCTGATTGCTGTGAATGCTTTACTGATTGCAGGTATTCGCATCAGCTTCAATCCAGATTGCCTGCGCAGTGGCCATCTAATAGTGACGATTATTATGTCGCTGTTTATTAGCACGACTATCACTTCGCTCTACACACAGTACGCTAAGCGCCATATTTAAAGCATACTCGTAATTAGTCGTGCATATTCTATTTAAATTGGGGCATCAGACAATCTTTGCCAAGGAAACCGGCATCTACGCCAGCCAGCAAGAAATGACCATTTTTTACACTTCCCTTTCATTTATATAAACATATGATTTTTATAAATGAAATAGCCATGTCAACCCTACTTGATGCGCTATGTCAAATAAAAGCGAAAAATGCCGCTTTATTCACCACACCAATCCCATATATAGTAAAAAAAAAGACCGCAATGGCACTTTGATACTAAATATAGTATCTACGATATATAAATACCCGGATCAGGCAAATTGTTATTAGTTAATAGCAAAGCAGTAACTGCTGCCTGTTATGGCAGGTAGTAGCAGAAGGATAATCAGCATGAAACCCATTGTAATTAAAAGAGACGGCTGTCGCGTCCCCTTTGATGCAGCCCGAATTCAGGATGCCATACAGCGAGCCGCCAGCGCCGTACATATTGATGACAGTGCCTACTGTACACAGGTAGCTGCACGCGTCACCAGCATCATTGCCAGCCGCGAATATGTTGATATTCATGATATTCAGCAGGCTGTGGAAGACCAGTTAATGGCTGGCCAGTATAAAGAACTGGCACGTGCCTACATTGAGTACCGCCACTCCCGTGATGTGGCACGCGAATCGCGCGGCCGTCTCAATCGTGAAATTCAGGGACTGGTAGAACAAACTAATTTCAGCCTGCTCAATGAAAATGCTAATAAAGACAGCAAGGTCATCCCCACTCAGCGCGACTTACTCGCCGGTATCGTAGCCAAACACTATGCGCAGCAGCACCTGTTACCGCGCGACGTGGTACTGGCACATGAACGTGGCGAAATCCATTACCATGATTTGGACTACGCACCCTTTTTCCCGATGTTCAACTGTATGCTGATTGACCTGAACGGCATGCTTACCAACGGTTTCAAAATGGGCAATGCCGAAATCGAACCCCCGAAATCGATTGCCACCGCCACCGCCGTTACCGCACAGATTATTGCTCAGGTAGCCAGCCATATTTACGGTGGCAGCACCATCAACCGTATCGATGAAATACTGGCACCCTTTGTCCGTGCCAGCTACAACAAACACCTTGCCGTCGCAACAGAATGGCAGATTGCCGATATTGAGGCTTATGCCCGCAACCGTACCGAAAAAGAATGCTACGACGCATTCCAGTCACTGGAATATGAAGTTAATACTTTGCATACTGCCAATGGTCAGACACCCTTTGTGACCTTTGGCTTTGGTCTGGGCACCAGCTGGGAAAGCCGGCTGATCCAAACCGCTATTCTGCGCAATCGTCTGGCCGGCTTGGGCAAAAATGGTAAGACAGCGGTTTTTCCGAAGCTGGTATTCAGCATCAAAGATGGCATTAACCACAAAGCCGAAGACATTAACTATGACATCAAGCAGCTGGCGCTGGAATGTGCTTCCAAACGCATGTATCCCGATATTCTCAACTACGATCAGGTAGTGGCTGTTACCGGTTCCTTCAAAACTCCAATGGGCTGCCGCAGCTTTTTGGGTGTCTACGAAGAAAATGGCGAACAAATTCACGAAGGGCGTAACAATCTGGGCGTTATCAGCCTAAACCTGCCGCGCATTGCCATCGAAGCCAAACATGATGAAGCACGTTTCTGGCAACTACTGGATGAGCGCCTGCAACTGTGTCGCACTGCACTGATGACGCGCATTGCCCGTTTTGAAAACGTCAAAGCACGGGTGGCGCCGATTCTGTATATGGAAGGTGCCTGTGGCGTACGCCTGAATGCCGATGATTCAGTAGCGCAGATATTTAAAAATGGCCGCGCCTCCATTTCTCTGGGCTATATTGGCCTGCATGAAACCATCAACGCCCTATATGGTAGCGATAGCCATGTCTTTGACAGCGAAACCTTACGCCAGAAAGCCATTGCCATCGTGCAGAAACTGCGCACCACTGCCGACCAGTGGAAAGCTGAAACCGGCTATGGCTTCAGCCTCTACAGCACCCCGAGTGAAAACCTGTGCAATCGCTTCTGCCGTCTTGACACCGCTGAATTCGGCGTGATTAGCGGCGTAACTGACAAAGGCTACTACACCAACAGCTTCCATTTGGACGTAGAGAAAAAAGTGAACCCGTACGACAAAATCGACTTCGAGGCTCCCTATCCGAAAATGGCCAGCGGCGGCTTCATCTGCTACGGTGAATATCCCAACCTGCAACATAACCTCAAAGCGCTGGAAGATGTATGGGACTACAGCTATCGCCGTGTGCCTTATTACGGCACCAATACCCCCATCGATGAATGCTACGATTGCGGCTTCAGTGGTGAATTTTCCTGTACCAGCAAAGGCTTTGTCTGCCCTAAATGTGGCAACCACGACCCGGCACGGGTATCTGTTACCCGTCGTGTCTGCGGCTATCTGGGCAGTCCGGATGCCAGACCATTTAACACGGGCAAACAGGAAGAAGTCAAACGGCGGGTCAAACACCTTGGCCAACAGTGTGGCGCACTGTAAGCATGAACTACCATCAGTATTATCCGGTTGACGTAGTCAACGGCCCCGGTACTCGCTGCACCTTGTTTGTAGCTGGCTGCGAACACAAATGCCGCGGCTGCTATAACGCCACCACATGGCGGGTAGATTCCGGCAAGCCGTTCGACCAGCAACTGGAAGACCGCATCATCAGCGACCTCAACGACAGTCGTATTGTGCGTCAGGGTTTGTCACTAACCGGCGGTGACCCGTTGCATCCACACAATCTGAGTACCATCCTGCATCTGGTTAAACGAGTACGGCAGGAAACCGAGCATAAAGATATCTGGTTGTGGACCGGCTACTCCCTATCAGAACTATCCGCAGCCCAAAGACGGGTCATTGATGAAATTAACACCCTGATTGACGGCAAATTTATACAGGAACTGAAAGACCCGTCACTACTTTGGCGCGGCAGCAGTAATCAGGAGATTCATTACCTGCGCCCCGCATAACCCAAAGCGTTCTGCACCATTGCGATTGACCGATTACTCCCGTCTAATCACAACGGTGCATTTTCTTATTCTGGCCAGAAAAATTACATTAACAAACTAGCCAGTTATCAACACTCCTCATCCGCAGACTGCCCGCAACCACCGGAAATCGCATAAAATGCGCGTCTTGCAAGTTAAATTTGGGAATAATTTATCTTTTATCTGCATAAAGCCAATAAATCACATCAACCTCAGTGCAGCAACATCACCTCAGCAGCACAAATTTACCTAATTAAACAGTAGCCAACGCCACCTGCTCCTATCCTGTACATATTGCTGGACAGCCGAAAGTGGCAAAATGGTTTTACTTTACCCAGACAAACATGGAAAACGCCAATGAGCACAATTGATTTAACCGCCAAACGCGCCGAAACTCAGGCAATGCTGGATAAAGCAGACTTGCTGTTTGACCGTAGCACCTGTGAAACCAGACTGGAACAGATGGCTGCGGACATCACCGCTGCACTGAGTGACAAATACCCGCTGGTATTACCGGTAATGGGTGGTGCAGTGGTCTTTACCGGCAAATTATTACCATTGCTGCGTTTTCCGCTGGATTTCGATTACATCCATATTTCACGCTATGGTGACAAACTTCAGGGGGGTAGCTATCAGTGGCTGCGTGCCCCGCAAAACGCCGTAGCAGGACGCCATATTCTGGTACTGGATGATATTCTCGATGAAGGCCATACGCTGGCCGCAGTAAAAAAACAGATACTGGAAATGGGCGCAGCCAGTTGCTCCACTGCTGTTTTTGCCAACAAGCTGATTGAAAAAGACAAACCGATTATGGCCGATTTTGTCGGACTGGATGTCCCTAACCGCTATGTATTTGGCTATGGCATGGATGCCGAAGGCAAATGGCGCAATCTGGATGAAATTTACGCGCTGGCTGAATAATAATTACTGCGCCACAGTGACAAGTAGCATCGTGGCTATTTTAATCAGCTCATATATACTGTTAACTCAAAGCAATATGGGATGGCGCAATATGCGGCTTTGTTAATTTTTCTAATACCTATTCACTTAAACTGATTAATTAAAAATCAGATAAAAGCAGTTTATTGTTTGAAATTTATGGAAGTGACTATCAATTTCATATATTAATTTATTATTATTCGTATGGTGATTGGAATGGCAACACATATTCAAGAAACAAAGCTAAGGAGTGGCCATTTGTAAAATTCCATCGGAAACAAATAGCTTAACGAGGAATGCAACCGTTTGGGATTGTATCAATAAGTATCAGCCGCAAAACCTTGTTGTAATTCTTGGGTTGTCATGAATTTTTCTCCTTTAACAAACTTAGTTTTAATGCTTTTAAATGTTGCTTTCACTACTGTATCGTCATACGGAAAACCCTTTTTTAATCAGCTTTTAATTAGCGATCGTTGAATATTAAATGTATTAAAACACTCATCTAGCAACTGATTGTTAAACTCTTTTCTCTATCTGAATGAAATAGATTTAATGATGATTGCGGTAGCTTAAACTGACTTAATACACACATCACTACAACTGCTGTTTTATATTAACCAACACCATAGTCGGCAATCTGTCGATTAGATAAATTCAGTAACACACATAAATAAATCCAGTGATGGAAAGGTTAAGTATGCCACTATAATCTATTGTTAGGCACCTGCATCCAACTGACGCTGTAAATGATTAGCTGTTGCTGCGTCATTGCTTGCCGTTTGATATCCTCAATAACGTTTAATTGTGTACTTTGATATCAATGTTAGCGACCTCATTACCCAGGCAATGTAACGAAGGAAAACACTGATGCCCGCTTGTTATAAGGCAAACGAATGCGTCTGGTTCCGTATGATTAATAGCTGCGATTAAAAATAGCTAATATCTTGTCGGCGTAATTGGCAATCGATTTCTGTTTGGTTGCTTTGCACTGATTATAGACATAATGTCTGGCTATCCCCAAGCAGCGACATAGTACCGCTACAGCATAACAATGTTGTTTTACTTTCAGGGTTTTAATTTTCATCCCATGATCAGTACAGCCTACTTTGGAATAACGTTTTCCATCCGTAGCTGTTTCAGCTCTTTTCGTAACGCAATCAGTTCATTTTGTTCTGGAGTGCGGTTATCTTTAGTATTAAATGAATCACTTTTACTTGATTGGTTTATCCAGCTGTCTAAAGCGGATGGCATCAAATCATATTCCTTGAGCACTTCACTGCGCGACTTTCCCTATTGACCTAGTTTAACTATTTGCCCTTTGAAACCAGCACTAATAGTGCGTTGTGCGGGTTTTTTATTGATATATCATCTTTTCCTTTTTAGTTTTAGAGTTAAGTTTACCTTGCCCCTAAAAATTTGTATGACTTAGTGTAGCCATTCCACTAATTCAAACCAATTATGAGGAGATAAATGGCAGACAGAATATATTTATCCTATTTGCTTAAAAAGCTAATAAATAGGCTAGTCTGCTAATTCACAGACAAAGTTGAATTTTAAACATACAGCATATTTAAATTGCATTAATATCATAATATGGTACAATTTCTACACAACTACCAGCTAATCCATAGATAAAACAACTTTTTATCGCAGACTTATGTACAACTTACAATATTTTCAACATATGTCTTTAATATTACATTTATTATTGATTACAATATTAATTTAACGAATTCTTGACAAATATAATTATCCACCAGTATGATAACCAAGCCGTATTAAATAGTACGGTCAGCTCTGGAAGGCTGTTTTATCAGGCAGATAAACCATTGATATTTTCATATGATGGTGTCTCATATTCTGTTTACCAAGTCATTGACATACCTCTCCCATGGTAGACAATGGCAGGGAGGCTTTATGCCTGCCGGTTCTGATTAACGGTCTTCCAGCCTTGCCATTCTTCTGCCGCCCCATGCGTCTGGAAGCGCATAGCGGTTTGGTTAGAATAATCAGGAAAGGCAGTGTTTATGACTACTTTTGTGGCGAGAAACCGCCATTTGGAAGCGTACATGTTACGCCTGTTTCCTCCAGCGATGGTTTTAATGAACAGCACGCAGGTTTCATCGAAGTTTTGTCATATTAATTTGCGTGAAAACAACACTTTTAAACCTGATAGATGCCCATTTATCAGATATAAACTGAAATACCTAAAAAACTGATTATTTACCCTGTGAAGCCTAACAGCGTGACTAATTAGGTATTACAATTGGTAACGGAATAGTCAATTTTTATAACATATTATATTTATTGCATTTAGTATATTATTTGGTATTAATCGCTACAATTTTCAGAGTGTAGCAAAGGGTTGAAGAAATGTTTCAAAAAAGGAATTTTCTAAAGAATTTCGGATAATGTCAGTTCAGAATCACAAATTCTAGTCATTATCCACTACCGCATTGTTTGTCTATGTTTCCTGGTTCTTTAGCTTTTAAGGGGCGGAACCAGGCTTTTTACATTCTATAGCAGCATTATTTTCATAATAACCTATCAACAGCATAGTCTATAGTCATTTCAGCGTTTCATTGCTGCATGACCTTCATCACGCAATTGCAGTATTTTCTTGCCCTCAGTTTTGGCTTGGACCATTTTCCCAGCCTTCACCAGCTTGCTGGTTTTATCGATTTCAGCAATTAATTTATCTATTTCTGACTGATATACCCGCAGTTTAGGGTTATTTGCCGCAGCATTTGTCAGCCCGTATGGTTTTTGTGCACGAGCCGCCACGGCAGCAGTACGCATACTGGCTAAAGCCTTGCTGGCATCAGCCACCGTTTGCGCTGCATTAAAGCGCGCATAGCTCATCGTAATCGCACTCATATACATATTTACTTCATTAGCCTGTACAGCCACAGCGGATAGCACCAGAGATAATGACAATATCCCAGTAGACAGAAAGCGTTTCAGTGTCATTTGATTTTCCTGTTATTCAGTTAACCCTTACCAGCCAATAATCAAACCAGCAAATATATTTAGTAGTACGGATTGAACTCTTTTCAATCGTGTTTATAGCCAGCATACTCTGATGAAATATTTTAACAGCAATATGCCGTTATGTAGCAGAAACTAAGAATTTCGCCTTGTTACAAGTGTTACAGACTTTGTGCCTGGATCAGCCTGCGCAAAAAATGATCACAACGATTCAGCTGTTCCAGTTCGATATATTCATTGGCTTTATGTGCCACCGCAATGCTGCCGGGACCACACACAACCGTGCTGATACCGCTATGCTGAAACTGGCCACCTTCAGTAGCATAGGCTACTTTAGCACGCTGGTCAGTATCTACCAGTTGAGCAATCAGTGCATGTAACTGCTGATTATTCGCATCATTTAAGGCCGGTACCTGAACATTATGCGTTAATTTAATTGCTGCTTCTGGTGCAACTGCCTGCATGGCAGGCAAGAGCTGGGTGGTAATGTAGTGCTGAACAGGTTCAATCAGCTCTTCCACTGTCATATGCGGCAGATTACGGTAATCAAACTCAAAGGCACAGTAATCAGGCACAATATTGATGGCCGTACCACCTCGAATCAGGCCGGTAGATACCGTAGCAAACGGTACATCAAACGCATGATCCAAATCAGCACGTTGCTGTAACTGTTGTGCCAGCTGGTTGATAAATACAATCAGGCGGGCAGCATACTCAATGGCATTCACGCCATTGGGCGTAAGCGAAGAATGAGCATTCTTACCGTGTACTTCACAACAGAACGTATGGATACCTTTGTGAGCCACGACCATCTGCATGGATGTGGGTTCACCCACAATACAGGATTGTGGCTGCAAACCTCGTTTCTCCAGCTCCGCTAGCATAACTGGTGCACCCAGACAGCCGATTTCTTCATCAAAAGACAAGGCGATATGTAACGGTATTTTCAGCTTGGCCGCCTGCATAGCCGGAACCGCAGCTAACACGCTGGCAATAAAACCCTTCATGTCACTACTGCCGCGGCCATATACACAACCATCACGCACATCGGCCACAAACGGGTCAGACAGCCAGTTTTGTCCATCCACCGGCACCACATCGGTATGACCGGAAAACACCAGTCCGCCAGAGGTACTGCCATCAGCCGCAGCAATGGTTACAAACAGGTTAGCTTTGTCACCGCTTGCGTTATGTGCCAGCCATGGCGACAGTTTCCGGCTTTCCAGATAACCGGCCACATGGTTAATCAGGGCCAGATTACTCTGGCGGCTGGTGGTATCAAAAGCAATGAGCTGACGTAACCAGTTAAGGGTATCCACAACAATTCTCCAGTAAATTCTGCTTTAACCATAACATATTTTATGCCTCTAACGTAGTTACTGCTGCATACAGTATCCTGTTTAACGCAGATAATCGCTACAATAGCCATTTATTTAAAGGCACAACAAATGAAACAGCAATTCGATTTAGCCGGACATCCTCATATTGCGTTATGTGATTTACTTAAACTGGCCGGACTGGCAGAGAGCGGAGGCCGTGCCAAGCAACTGATTGCCGAAGGCAGGGTGCTGCGTAATCACCAGCCAGAAACCCGCAAAACAGCAAAAATTATTGCTGGTGACTGTATCCAACTGGCAGACAATGAAATCTGTGTCATTAACAGTCAGGTATGAATACACCAGAATTATTAACTGCACCAGTGCCACCGGAAGACTGGGCGTGCTGTAACAGCGATTGTGGCGATGCCTGCGTCTGGCAGATTTATTACCGCGAAAAAGCTGCCTATCAAGCACAACAGGCGCAACAGGCCACATCATCTCATACAGATGGAAATAACCCATGAGTATTGATTTACACTGCCATTCTACTGTTTCCGATGGTGCTCTGACACCAGCAGAAGTTGTACTACGGGCGCATACCAATGGCTGTACCCTGCTGGCACTGACAGACCACGATCACACTGGTGGTGTGGCTGCGGCACGCTTGCAGGCAGCGCAATCAGGAATAACTTTGATTAATGGCGTGGAAATCTCGGTAAGCTGGCGCGGACGCACCATCCATATAGTGGGCCTGAATATCGCTCTGGAAGACGAGGTATTACAAACCCTGCTCCAGCGCCTGCGCAGTGGCCGCCTGCTGCGCTTACAGGCTATTGCCGACAAGCTGGCCAAAAAAGGCATAAGTGGTGCCTATGAAGGTACACTGGCACTGGCTACCAATATAGATATGGTAACCCGGACGCATATTGCTGATTTTCTGGTCAACACCGGCTATGTGAGCAAAAAAGCGGATGCTTTTCGCAAATATCTGGGCGATGGTAAATCCTGTAGCATCAGACATCAGTGGGCTGAATTAGCTGACGTTGTCGCTGCTATCCGGCACGCTGGCGGTATTGCGGTTATTGCGCACCCAATGCGCTATGAACTCTCTGCTACTGCCCGCCGCAATCTGTTTAGTGATTTTAAGGCCTGTGGTGGCGCTGCCATAGAAGTACACAGCGGGCGTTCCGGTCTGAACGACCGTCTGAACTATGCCTTGCTGGCACAACAATTCGGATTTTTAGCCAGCTGCGGCAGTGATTTTCACCGCGATGGTGATTTTGGCGGTGGTCTGATTGGCTCCTGCCCACCATTGCCACCAATATGCCAGCCAGTGTGGTCTCATTTTACTTAATCATCACCGTGAATCTGAACAACCAGACTAACAATGAAAATATAATCATTGATTTTGCTTTATTTTAAGCAAAAAGATGAGCATATTTATTACACACTTGATAACAATACAAGCTATGCAAGTCTAGATATTGCTTTAACGCCGCTTATTGCTACATTCAAGCATCTTCATGATTTAAAATAAAAATTACAGTTATTCGATTCTGATTAACTGTTACCAGATTACAATCACAGCGAATTTTCTCCAGCCAATAATCAACCTTTGTTTTTGAATCTTCCAATTGACGTTATGCGCTTTCTCAATCTGGACATTCGTTCAAAATAACAAAAACTGCCTGATTCATAATTTAAGCCATCCTTTTACACAACCACTAAAATGAATAGCTATTATTGATATCAATAATAGCTATATTGATAAAATAACCATTCCGGTAACTTAAACCTGCAACACTTGCACACAAGTAGCCAACATGAGCAGCCTGACCATAGGTGCCAAAACAACATCTTACTGCAATGCAGAATAATCAGCGGATTGCTGAATAGAATCTGAAAGCGCCTAACAACCTTGTCAAAAAAAGCATATCAGCCTCGTTTCAGAACACTATCTGATTAAAATCTATAGCCGAAGATAAATTATATCTGTGAGACTGTTACAGGATGTATGATAACTGTCTACCTGCTATCATTTCACTCAAGCCAATTAGTTGCCAACAGGATAAATCATGAAATCTCGTGCCGCAGTTGCTTTCGCTCCGGGTGAAGCATTGAAAATTGTCGAAGTAGATGTCGCGCCGCCCAAGGCAGGTGAAGTACTGGTGAAAATCACCCACACCGGTGTATGCCATACTGATGCATTTACTCTGTCTGGTGCTGACCCAGAAGGCGTATTTCCTGCCATCCTTGGCCATGAAGGCGCTGGTATTGTCGTGGAAGTTGGTGAGGGCGTAACTTCGGTCAAACCGGGTGATCATGTGATTCCCCTGTACACCGCCGAGTGCGGCGAATGCTTGTTCTGCCGTTCAGGCAAAACCAACCTGTGTACCGCAGTGCGAGCCACACAGGGCAAAGGGCTGATGCCGGACGGCACTACGCGCTTTTCCTATCAGGGACAGCCGATTTATCACTACATGGGCTGTTCTACTTTCAGCGAATATACCGTAGTAGCAGAAGTATCACTGGCCAAAATCAATCCTGAAGCCAGACATGAGCAGGTGTGTCTGCTCGGCTGTGGGGTAACTACCGGCATCGGTGCGGTACACAATACAGCGAAGGTGCAGGCTGGCGATACGGTTGCTGTATTCGGACTGGGCGGTATCGGGCTGGCCGTGGTACAGGGTGCACGACAGGCTGGTGCCGGACGGATTATTGCGATTGATACCAATCCGGCCAAATTTGCGCTGGCCAAACATTTTGGTGCCACCGAATGCATCAATCCGCATGATTATCAGGAACCGATACAGCAGGTCATTATCCGCCTGACTGAATGGGGCGTAGACCACAGCTTTGAATGTATCGGCAATGTGGACGTTATGCGCGCGGCACTGGAATGTGCACATCGTGGCTGGGGACAAAGCATTATTATCGGCGTAGCTGGTGCTGGTCAGGAAATAGCCACACGACCTTTTCAACTGGTTACCGGACGGGTATGGAAAGGATCTGCATTTGGTGGGGTTAAAGGCCGTTCACAACTGCCGAGGATGGTAGAAGAGGCAATGCAAGGCAAAATTGAGCTATCACCATTTATCACCCACACCTTACCCCTATCGGATATCAATCAGGCATTTGAGCTGATGCATACTGGTGAATCCATACGCACCGTTATTTACTACTAACACACAAGTTGTGTACATAATCTATTTACATTAAATCAACATAGATAAACTGATATGGCTGAAATCACTCTGCTGGCTACCCACAAACTGTTTAACGGCGAACAACGGCGTTATCGGCATTACAGTCGCTACAACCAGTGTGACATGACTTTTTCCGTGTACCTGCCATCACGCGCCCTACAGGGTTATCAGCTACCCGTAGTGTACTGTCTGGGCGGGCTTACCTGTACCGATGAAAATTTTTCCGTTAAAAGTGGCGCACAACGTTTTGCTGCTGAATGGGGCATAGTACTGGTTATGCCAGATACCAGTCCACGTGGCGCTGATGTAGCCAATGCAGATATCTACAGCTTGGGACAAGGTGCCGGATTTTATGTTAACGCCACTCAACAGCCATGGGCACAGCATTATCAGATGTACGATTATGTGGTAACAGAATTACCCGAACTCATCGAAAAACATTTTCCAGTCAATGAGCAGCGCAGTCTGTGCGGGCACAGCATGGGTGGCCATGGTGCGTTGATGATTGCCCTGAAAAACCCGCAACGTTATCTCGCGGTATCAGCATTTGCCCCCATTGCTCATCCGAGTGCCGGAGCATGGGGGCAGGAAGCATTCACCACCTATCTGGGAAGTAATCAGGCAGACTGGGCTGCATACGACAGTACGGAGCTGCTTACCCAAAATTCGCCATCATTACCCATTCTTATCGATCAGGGCAGTGTGGATGAATACTATCCTGCACAATTACATCCACAGGATTTCGTTCAGGCTGCCAGAAGCAAAGGAATCAATATCCGTTATCACCTGCGCGAAAACTACGATCACAGTTACTATTTTGTTAGCACCTTTATCGAAAGCCATATCAGCTTTCATGCCGAAGCATTTGGGTTATAAAGGAATAGCTAAGCGTCAATCACCGATTCGCGCGCAAACGTCTTTTCACAGTAATGACAGCGCAAACGTGTTTCGCCATGACTAACCCGCACCGAAAAACGGCTTTGTACCGGTTCACCATGGCTGGCACAATTGCTGTTTGGACAACGAAACACTTCGGTAATGTTTTCCGGCAAAGTGAGTGTGCGTTTGCGTACCACACGAAAATTCTCAATATCATTAACTGTAGCCTGTGGTGCAAACAGGGCTAAGCGATTGGCAGCCGCATCATCAAGAAACTGGCCGGATATTTTAATAATATCCTTGCTGCCGCTAGACTGGCTGCTCAGATTAAAACCCACAGTAACCGCATTACCAGAATGCAGTAGCCTGAACTGGCGCAAAATGGTCAGCCCCTGCCCTACCGGAATGTGATCAATCACTGTGCCGTCTTTTATGGCCTCAACACTCAGCTTGGTCTGATTCATCATTTGTTTATCCTTTTGCACTGACTGCATCAATATGTTCATTCAGAATCGCTGCCAGAATAGCCTGACGCGCATACATACCATTATTGGCCTGCTGAAAGTAATAGGCATGAGGACTATTATCGACATCTGCATGAATCTCATCCACTCGCGGCAAAGGATGCAGAATACGCATATTCGGTTTAGCCTGTTTTAGCATGGCAGCACACAGACTAAAGTGACCACTAATTCTGGCAAATTCCTGCTCATCAAAACGTTCACGCTGAATACGCGTCATATACAGAATATCGGCCCATGCCAGTGCCTCTTCCAGACTGCCGGAGGTTCGATAGACTACACCGTTATCATCCAGCTGTTCACAGATATAAGCAGGCATCGCCAGCGTTGGCGGAGAAACAAAAATAAACTCACAGCCCCAGCGGCTGAGCGCCTGCGCCAGTGAATGTACCGTGCGACCATATTTCAAGTCGCCCACCAACGCAATTTTTAAATTTTGCAAACATCCCTGTGTTTCATATATCGTCACCAAATCAAGCAGCGTTTGCGACGGATGCTGATTAGTCCCGTCACCAGCATTAATCACCGGTACATGAGCAAACTCACTCACCACTCGCGCCGCGCCATCTTTCGGATGACGCATCACAATTGCATCAGCATAATTACTGATAATCCGTGCCGTATCAGCCAGCGTTTCCCCTTTTTTAGCGCTGGTATTGGCACCATCGGCAAAACCGATTACCTTACCGCCCAACCGCTGAATAGCCGTTTCAAATGATAAGCGGGTACGGGTAGATGGCTCAAAAAAACACGAACCAACCAAACGCCCATTCAATAAATCAGCCTGTGGCTGCTGTTTTAACTGCAAAGCAAGCGCCAGCAAAAATTCCAGCTGCGCAGTAGATAAATCATTAATAGAAATGAAATGTTGGCGATACAGCGGATTAGCCATAATTTAACCTTCAGCATTTATCAATAGGCAAAAAAAAACCCGTTCACAAACGGGTAAGCATACGGTAATTAACTACTTGCATGTAATATCTGCTCCAGACAAATTGTAAAGCCTGCTGCAAGCATCCTCATCACACAGTAATCCCATAATAAACTGGTACCAATTATCGCATAAACAGCGCAATGATAAAAGCCAGCCACTTTGAGTTACAATAAACAGTTCATTGTATTTTTATTTCTGTTTACATTGATTTATCATCAACTGGCGCTAAACGTGCCCCTATACTCTTTGCTTACCTACGCGCATCGCACAGCCCTGCCGGCAGGTACACGTGTGGCCGTGCGTTTTCGCAAACGTCTGGTGGCAGCAATTGTATGGGAAAGCAATGTGCAGCCAGAAATTGATATCAGTAAAATACTGCCAATTGAAACCATATTCTCTGACGGCTGGCAATTACCCGCAGACTGGCGTGCCTTACTCAGTTTTACTGCCCGCTATTATCACTATCCGCTTGGACAGGCAGTCATGGCAGCCTTGCCCAAAGGCCTGCGCCAGCCGGAAGCGGTACCATTACCGCGTCAGGAGATGATGTATACACTCAGCACCAGTGGCCGCCTCCAGCCACCACCACCGGCACGTTTTCACAAACAGCATGCTTTATGGCAATGTCTGCAATCAGCACCAGCCACACTGCAACAGCTCAAAGCAAGGCATACTCAGGCCGCGCATTACCTCAACCAGTGGCAACAACAGGGCTGGGTACAGACTACGCCTGTTCCAGCCTGCGGTAGCATTCCGGCCAGTCAGCATCAGCTTAATCAGCAACAACAGCACGCCAGTACATCAATACAGGCCAAAGCCGGCCAGTTTGCCCCATTTTTGCTATATGGCATTACCGGCAGTGGCAAAACCGAAGTCTATTTCGACATCATGGCCAAAGTATTACAGCAGGGCGAACAGGTTCTGTTTCTGCTACCGGAAATCAACCTCACACCGCAATTAATGCAACGCGTGCACCAGCGCTTTCCGCATACCGTCACTGCCGTATTACATAGCCAGACTGCTGCCGGCCAGCGTACCAGCAATTATCTTAAGGCTGCACTGGGGCAGGCTGCTCTGGTAATTGGCACACGACTGGCCGTGTTTACGCCCATGCACAATCTGGGATTAATTGTCGTCGACGAAGAGCATGATTACTCATTCAAACAGGAAAGTGAGCTGCGCTATCAGGCACGTGATCTGGCTGTCTGGCGTGCCCGGCAGACAAATTGTCAGATTGTACTGGGCAGTGCCACCCCATCACTGGAAAGCTGGTACAAAACCCAGCAGGGAGACTACCAATTACTCCAACTGAGTGAACGCGCCCATGCCAGCGCCCAATTGCCACAGATTCATTTACTGGATATTCGCCGGCTGGCACTGGATAACGGCCTTAGCGACATCATCAAGCAAAAGCTACAGGCCAATTTCGCTAACGGTGGCTTAAGCATGGTATACCTGAATCGGCGTGGCTTTGCTCCAGCTCTATTTTGCGCAGCCTGCGGACATACATTCGGTTGTCCAAACTGCTCGGCCAAAATGGTTTTACATCAGCATGCCGGCCAATTACGCTGCCATCATTGTGATTATCACCAGCGTATCCCGCACTGTTGTCCAGAATGCGGTAATCAGGATTTAACCGCCGTGGGTCAAGGAACACAACGAATTGAAGAAAACCTGCAACATTTACTGCCCGATGCGCGCATTTTGCGCGTTGATCGCGACAGTACCGCACACCGGCAGGATTGGGCAGAAATCTATAGCAGCATTACGCAACGGCAGGTTGATGTACTGGTTGGCACCCAGATGCTGGCCAAAGGCCATGATTTCCCCCATCTGAATCTGGTAGTGGTTTTAAATGCTGATAACAGCCTCTACAGTGCCGACTTTCGTGCTCCAGAACGTTTATTTGCCGAACTAATGCAGGTGAGTGGCCGTGCCGGCCGTGCGGATTGCAGAGGTGATGTATGGGTACAAACACGGCAACCTGAACACAAAGTTTATCAGGCTCTGGCCGCACAAAATTATGTCACCTTTGCCACAGCCGAACTGGCGGAAAGACAGGAGCTGGGCATGCCACCATTCAGGCATATGGCAGCCATTCGTGCCGATGCCAAAACCATGCACGAAGCACAGGAACTACTGCGTCAGGCATTACAGGGCATTGAGCAGCAACAGTCATTACCGGCCAATGTTAGTGCTTTCGGGCCAGTACCGATGCTCATGGCACGACTGGCCGGTTACGAACGGGCACAAGTATTTCTGGAAAGTAAAAACCGGCGTGATCTTCACCACAGCATCTCCATATGGCAAAGCTGGCTACAACATCTGGAAAAAATCTATCCACACACACGCTGGCTGATTGATGTTGATCCACTGGAAATGTAATCTTATTCCCTTGTACATAATAAACATCTTCGATGCATTACTTATGTATCTACCCCATTGCAATATCGGTTTACCAAGCCAACGCCATTTGAGCAATAATGATTTTATTTCAGACAGCACTCATCCACTCTATTTAATAATGCTGTCATTTCAAAAAAATCTGGTCGTCAGCCATATCAGCAGACGACCAGTCAGATTTAATTCAAAATTTACTTGCGACCACTCAAGCTATGCCAGACACGCGAAAGCAAAGATTTTGGTTTTTTTTGGCGCGTAACTTCATTACCGTCATAGCCGACCTGCGACTCCTTGGGGAAAGCACCGAAAGGTTCAACAGCATAATTTTCCAGCTTATAGCCAGCATCCAGAGCTTCCTGATAATACTGGTCAAACAGCTCAACCAAATCCTTGCGCGGATGTGGCAGAATATCACTATCAAACCAGTGTTTCTGCCCAGCGGCAGTTAAACGCGGAATTGAATACTTATGACTGAACTGCGTGCCCATATCTGAATAGTGCAAAATTTTCATCTGCTCAATTGGCAGACCTTCACCATCAACACAGTTCCAGGCTGCAGTATAAGCCTGCACCCATTCTGGATGTTGCTTAAATTTAGCCATCATTTTCTTATGCGAATCAGGATCAGCACGCAAAGTAGCCTGTTCAGGTAGTTTGGCTTTTGCTTTGGCACAATCCCAGACACAAGTACATAAACGGGTAAAACGTTTGCCCTTGGCATGATCATGCACTTCCTTGGCAGCAACAATCGCTTCACCTTCAATAGGATGTTCCCACAACTCAGCCAAATCAGCCAGTACAATCATGTCCGCATCCATATAAATGGCACGTCCCTGATAATTACAGGCAGCAGGAATACCCCAGCGGAAACCGGAAAACGGCGTTGCCCACTTCTCAGTATGCCAGCCAGCGCCAGATTGCGGATCAGAATACCAAGGACTGTCTGGATCATGACTTAACTGCATCCAGACGATTTCTACTGGCCGCGATGTATGTTTATGGATACTGTAATCCACCACCATCATCTGCTCCAGATCACAGTTATTCGGGTCACAACCCACAAAAACCTTAATAACATCGTTGCTCATGCATAAACTCCCAATTTTGCTTACAAAATAAATATCATTGTAATATTAACGCAAAAAATACCAAGACAAATGATAACATTAATCAAATACCACTTGATATAAAACAAGCAACAGCATCTAACTTTACCAAAATCCGCCAAACCAGATTCAGCGATTCAGCTATTAATCCATGTAATTTTGCTGCTTAACTTCTTAGCTAGCCATATCCGTCACAGCCTTAAAAATATGATAACACTCAAGCACAGTTCTCCCATGTCGTCATATGACGCACAGCAATCCAGTAAGTGTACAAAGCCTAACAGCTCAGCCTCCTATATCAGACACAGCATATCTTGTATAGCCATACAACATCTCATATTCAAATACCCAACAGAACTAAATTAATCCGTGTTACACCCAAGAGCAAATATATTCGGTCCAAATACAAAAAACCGCTGCCAGAGTACACAGCGGTTTCAAACACAGTCCTAATACAGGCTTATTCTGGTAACAACTCAATTTTACTCGGATCCCTGCCCTGCTGCTTCAGCGACACCACCGAAGTAAACAGCATATCACTGGAAGAATTCAAAACCGTCTCGGCAGAATCCTGAATTTCACTGATTACAAATCCAATTGCCACTACCTGTGCAGCTATAGTCGGATCAATACCAAACATACTGCACGCAACCGGAATCAGCAGTAACGAGCCACCCGGTACACCAGAAGCACCCAGAGCACATACCGTAGCCAGAATACTCAGCAATAAAGTCTGAATAAAACTAATATCCATACCCAAAGTATGCACAGTGGCCATCGTCATCGTAGTAATGGTAATCGCCGCACCATTCATACTCATCGTTACTCCCAGCGGGATAGACAGCGAATAAATTTCTTCCGGCAATTGCATACGCTGAGCCAAGCGGATATTTACCGGAATATTGGCTGCCGAACTACGGGTAAAGAAAGCCGTAATCCCACTATAACGTAAGCAGGTAAATACCAGCGGATAAGGGTTTTTACGAAAATTCAGGAATACAATTAGCGGGTTAATCACCAGTGCCACAAACACCATCAACCCCAATAATACCCCGATCAGCTCCAGATAGTTTTTTAACTTGGCCAGACCATCACTGGTAAAGTGCGAAGCAACCAGACCCAGCACCCCGTAAGGCGCAATAGCCACCACCAGACGAACTACCCAGATAGTCGCATCCGACCAGTTTTTAATAACCGACTTCGTTGCTTCACTACTCTGGCGTAAAGCAATACCCAGTGCCGTAGACCAGGCCAGAATACTCAGGAAATTACCATTTGCCAAAGCATCAACCGGATTATCCACAAATTTGAGGATAATATTCATGAGAATCTCTGCCACACCTTCCGGTGGTTTCTCTGATATCGGCGGGACATCCATCACCAGATGCAGCGGATATAAATAACTTACAGTTGAAGCCAATATTGCGGAAATCAGAACAGTTACTGCATATAACCAGGCCACCGATTTAATACTGGAAACATTATCAAACTTATTATTAACAATAGAAGATATCACCAACACAAACACCAGCATAGGTGCAGCTGCACGCAAAGCCTGAATAAATACCCTACCCAGAAACTCCAGTTTAACTCCATATTGCGGTAAAAAGGCCGCAATAAACGCGCCAATAATCATACATACCAGCATGCGTACAATCAGATTACTCTTAAACAATACCCATAAAAGCTTCTTCATTCACAATCCTTGGTTATAGCCGGAAACAAACATATTTAAAAACAGATTTTAAAAATCACTCGGCCAAACACACAAATTCACCAGTAGCAAATCATGCCCCATAAAACCCGTTTCAATTCATTTTCATAGCGCCATTAAACCTTAACAGAAACCCATTTCAGCTTATCGGCAGAATAACAAGTTTAGCATTAAACTAGCCTAAAACAACGAATAATCAATAAAACAGCTAGAAACAGTTAAAAAATATCAGTTATTTATTAACATATATTGTGCAGATCAAACAGCATATAATTCTAAAATGTTATACTGCACCACCCAGAATCGCCCAGACAAAACAAACAATGGACAAACCTTCACAAAATTACATTCTATGTATGAAATGGGGGCAAAAATACGGTGCCGAATACGTCAATCGTCTCTACAACATGGTAAAACGCCACTTGACACTCCCGTTTACCATGATTTGCTTGACCGATGACACCAAAGGCATCGATCCAGCTGTTCAGTGTCATCCACTGATACCTTTAGACTTGCCCAATGGCCTGCCAGAACGCGGCTGGAACAAACTCACCACCTTTAGTGCCAACCTGTACGGATTACAGGGTACAGCCCTGTTTCTTGACATTGACATTGTTATTATCGATAACATTGACTGTTTCTTCACCCACCCTTCCAGCCAAGACGACGAAGTATGGATTATCCGTGACTGGAAAAAACCATGGCGAAAAGTTGGCAACAGCTCGGTATATCGATTCCAGATTGGTGCATTACCAGATTTAATGGATTACTTCCGTAAGCATTTCCAACACATCCGGCAGCAATTTCGCCATGAGCAGGCATTTTTATCCTGGTATGTGCGTGAAAACCACCAACTCAGCTACTGGCCGGATAACTGGTGTCTGAGCTATAAATATAATGTATTAAAAAAAATGCCTTATGCTTTATGGCAGCCGCCGGAAAAACCGAATTACGGCAAAATCATCGTTTTTCATGGCGAGGTTAACCCGCCAGATGCCATCAGAGGCGGCGGCGGAAAATGGTACCGTAAAGTCTTACCAGCCCCATGGCTAAAAAATTATTGGCAATAAAAACACCACTACCATGAAAACAGTACAACCACACAGTAAATTCTTTATCATCGGCAATGCTAACGAACAGAACTCTATTGCACACCTGATTAATGAAGACGACATCGTAGTCCGCTTTAACAATCCTAATCCAAACTGTACACTCATGGCAGACTGGGTGTTTATAGCCAATGGCTATACTCAAATTCGTCACCTCACTATTGAGCATCAATTCTTTAAACCGAATACTCAGATTTTTTTTCGCTACAACAAAAATGATATCTGGTACAGCCGTTACCAAAAAATACCCTTACATAAAAGAATCAAATATCGCTGGCGCTTTCCCAAGTGGATAAAACGCTCACATCTGGATCAATATCAAATCAATACTATACCCACAGATATCTATCAGCACTGTGCCAATACATTAGGCTGTCACCAGCCCAGCACTGGCCTGTTAGCCATTGATTATATTTGCCAGCACTACCCCAGAAACAAAATCTATATTCATAACTTCACCAGTGAAGGCTGGACCGGACATAACTGGGATGACGAAAAGCAATTAATACATAAATGGATTACCGCAGGTAATATAATTGCGATCTGAACAGAAATTGTTTTATTTACCAGAAAGTCTGGCTAAACCTGATTTCAACATCAGTTTAGCCGCTTTGCCCCACATACCCGTACGCATCAGTAGTGAAGCTGTAGCACAAGTTGACAAACGTTTTCTCGCATATAGCTGTTTAGCCAAAAGCAAAATAGCCGCTTTTTCCTTCTCAGGCAGGTTAATTTTTGCCAGTTTACGACACAACCGAAAATAATACAGATGAGCCTTATATAATAAATAGGCACAACATTTTTTATCGCCCACCACAACATCGGCGTAGTCTGCCTGTATCAGATATGCCTCAATACCATAAGCCTGTTTCAGGCTCATTTTCTGCACAATAGAATCCGGCCAGATACGATAATGCACCAAAGTTCGCGGATAATAAAAATATGTTTGACACTGATTCAGAACCGTCGGCGTATTCGCAATATCCTCATAGGCAGGAATAGTAAAATGACTCACATCTGTTACCAAAATTCGCCGAAAAACCTTATTCCAGAAATAATGCTTACCATCCATAATAGCAAAGCGGTACAACTCCCCGCTTTTCTGATGCAGCAAAGTATTGGCAGGAGCAATAGATAAATGCTCATGATATTTAACTTTTCCACAGCCATCCAAAAACACATCATAATCAAATAGCACAACATCAGGATGATGCTGATTCAGAATAGCCTGTATCTGCTCAACAGCCTGTCGTTCAATCCGGTCATCCGAATCAATAAACCAAACATATTCAGCGTGGCTAGCCTGTAACAAACACTTGCGAACCTGAGTAATGCCCAGATTTTTCTGCCCACACAAAACACGAATATTTACATTTGGATAACTTTGCTGATATTGACGGATAACAGCAAGTGAATTATCCGGCGAATAATCATCATAAAATATAACTTCAGTTAGAGCAGGTAAATCTGGTAACAAGGTATCCAACAATTCAGAAAGATAAGATTCCACATTAAATACAGGAATCAGAATACTTAAATCCATCCTGCCTACACCCGCATAACTATCCTTTATCCCCTTCATAAACCTATTCCTCAAAGTCACTTTTTATTATAGGTACCATCATACGTTGCGCATATCCCAGCACCGACAGCTGTCGCCATCCCATACGAATTTGTGCAGCTAAACGGCGATATTTAAAGCATACACTACTATAAAAATTATTTGATCGTGGTTTCAGATTATTCTGTGGCGTTATCGTCGAAACAAAAAAAACTGGTGGGTTCAAGCCATAATTAATACACTGATCCAGCTGAATCGCAGCGGCCGGATAGACCTGCCAAGCATTTAACTCATATGAACGACATAAAAATGCATCTGCCAATGCCGGCGCCGAATGTTCTGCTCTATTTAACAATTTCTGTGCACCTGAGGGAAATAGAATATATGCAGCCGCACCAGTACGATCCTGATATAACTGACGTAATTCATAGCCAGCAATAAAAATATCGTTTTTTTTACTCAACCACTTACGGCGATGGCGTGTTTCCAGATTCACATAATCCACTTCACTAATTCGGGAAACTAATCCTTCCAAAATATCAGCAATCTTATGTGAAAGCAAAGCATCATCTTCAAGAATCAACCACGGCTTGCCAGTATCAAGCACATACTGCCAAGCAGCCTTATGACTCAAAAAACAGGCTACCTCAGCCGGGCGCATTTTACGTTCCCAACCATTTGCCAGTTGTTCATATCTCTCAATCAGAATATCAGAACTGTTAATAGCAGCCAGACGCTGCATCGGTATCTGTAAATGAGCCAGTTGCTTGCGCTGAAATTCCAACCGCTCAGATGAATGGTCCAGATTAATTACCAAAGCAGAAATCATCTGTTTCCTTCGCTACAGATATTACAGTGAACCATCAGAACTGCGCCGGAACAGAATATCCTCAATCTCACGTATCCGGTCCATACGGCGCTGTACTTTGCTTTTACGAATTGAAAATAATTTCCCACTGGTTCTCAGATTTTCATGAACCACTCGTGCTGCCTGCAATTGCTCAATATAAACCTGCTGCTTCGGCGCACGTAAATTATCTTCACGATCAAATATCCAGCAAAAGCCAACTGGCAAGTGAAAAACCTTATAACGAGGCTGGGCTGAAGCCTGATCAGCAGCAATGACCGACTGCAATACTTCCTGATCCCATATTTCTGGATGGGCTATACACTGCCGATTCCATTCTGCCAGTAAATGTCTTATAGCCTCCGTATCCTGTAAAAACAGAGTTGCAGATACTAAATGTCCATCGCCCAGATCATAATAAACTGCTATATCACAATCTAAGCCAGCCAGATATTTCAGTGGAGAAACATGGAAAACTGCATCAACATCCACATAAAGCATAGGACCACTGACCAAATCACGTTCACGCAGCAAATAAGCCGATTTAAAAGATGTATTGGCCTCCCATCCCCCCTGACTTGGAATCGTTGTTGTTTTAACGCCAATCCCCAAACGCTCAGCTGAAGCACACATACGTTTAGCTTCATGAGTGTAAAACTCATCGTCAGTATGATAGGCCACAACCGTTACACCATCACCTGCTGACGCTTTCATGTCCTCAGTAACCACCTCAGCCAGCGGAACCACAACACGACGATTCTTGGCACGCCATGCATATTCCCTACCCAGTTTAACCATTATTACTATTCTCTAACATTACCAAATATTCATTATAACCGTGTCCAGCCATACATACGCACAACATCAAGCAGGCGCTGCCAATGTCGTCCCTTAACAAAAAATCTTTTAACTCTTTGTACTAAAGTCAGTTTAAAGCGCGTACGGTTAGGAATATCCGAGTCCAAAGACTGGAACGCCAGCGGTTCAACCAGAAATGCTTCTTTTAACTGGCCACCACTATAATGCCACACCTTATCAATAGGATAAAAAAGGGTTTTACTTGCTGAAAGCATGTTTTTAGCCCCCTGTAAAGATACAATATAACAACAGGCCAATGACGGAGCAATATCACATTCACAAGCAGTCATACCATTACTCAAAGCATGCAAACGAAAAATCTTCCACCTGACAATCGCCTTACTTTCCATTGAATGCCATGACCTGCGTTTAAGAAATTGCCAGAATCGTGGGCGAATAAACTGCTGTTGGGTAACGCAAAAATTAACAGCTGTAACATCAATATCATAAAAAGGTCTTTTTAAAGTCAGATTCAAAAAATCAAATGACTCATAATTTCTTTTATCAGCTAACAAAGAAACCAGCTCAGGTTTAAGCTGGATATCATCTTCCAGAATCAGAGCATAAGGTATATTTTCAGCCACTATTCGCTGCCAAACTGCCTGATGAGACAAAGCACAGCCAATCTCCCCATTTACAGCCTTACGCTTACATTCCAGTGCAAATCTTTGCTGATTAAAAAAAGCTTTCTGCTCATCAGTTAAACAATTACCATCAACAGCACTTACTCTTTCAAAAGCAATACCCAGATTTTCCAATTGTTGTTTAACAAACATTAATCTATCTGGACGACGATCCAGATTAATTAAAAAAGTTTTGAGCATTTATCCAACACCATACACACTTTAATCGCATATTATTCATAAATTATAACCAAAAACAGCTCCACCATTAACTGATAAATCCTGCATTCAGACACAACCAGTAATATAAACTGTTAAAATACCAGTCTGACACCATACTCCCTATTCTATTGCAACTTCACAATTATCAAAAACACCGAACCTTACCAAGTTAATTTAACAATGTCGCAACATACTATTATTCTGGCCATGTCTAGCTACAGCGACTTTGCCTGTGCCATTAAAACCCATTTAGAATATCATAATTTCCAAGTTACCTTTATTGACAGCACCTCAGAAAAGCTGAGAAAACAGATAGATACCAATTTTCGCTACCCCAGCCTGAAAGCACACCTAATTCACACAGCTCGAAAAATTTTTCTGTCAGACTATTCCTATAAAACTCATCTGAAAGAACAGATATACAACCAAAAATTACAGCAAAATATACATAGTATTCTGGGTAATAATCTTTATGACTATACTCTGGTTATTCGCCCTGATCTGTTTTCTCTACCAGCTTTACAGTTATTGAAAAACCATACAAAAACAAATTTTGTAGGTTATCAATGGAATGGAATCAAACGATTTCCCAAAACCATTCCCACAATAGCTTTATTTGACCGTTTTTTCGTATTCGACTCTGCGGATTTGAATAATCTAGAATACAGCCAGTACCACCTCAATGGAATCAGTAATTTTTATTTTGACATGTACCAGCCACAACCTATCCCCCATAGCGGTTCCATTGCCTATTTCGTTGGATTACATGTAGACACCCGCATTGCAGCCATAGAGGCCTGTGCTAATGCCCTAATACAAAATGGCGTGAGCTTAAATTTCAATATCAAATTTCGCCCATCTGAAGCCTACAAAGCTGCCCAGTATTCATGCAGACAGATTCATGCTATTCCAGAAAATATTACTTTTGAAGATAACTTACAGCATGTTAACATGGCAGATATACTCATCGATATCGTCAATCCCGTGCATTACGGTTTATCGTTCCGTGTATTTGAAGCCCTATATTATCAAAAGAAATTAATCACTAATAACCCACAAATAAAAAGTTATGATTTCTACCATCCAGATAACATCTTTATCTGGAGGGAAGCAGAAGAATTACAGCAAATTGCAGACTTTCTGGCAAAACCACTGATTAGCATCAATCCAGATATTGTACAAAAATATAGTTTTGCAAACTGGATAAAAAATATTCTAAATAAACCGCCCTTTCAGCCGATATCAATTATATAGTAGACAATATTTGCTAAAACCAAACTGTAGCCGAAGCTTTGCTCATACAGAATTCAGCTACAGCACGTTCAATGTATCTGCCATCAGAAAAATTAGCTCAGAATTGCTCTTCAAAACCGCATATGCACAAATTATTTAGCAATGATTTCATGCCATAATAAAAACCTAAAAAAACTCTTTTCTACTTAGGCATTGATGTCAGTCAATCAACCATATGTCTCCAACTCTACAGACATCAACTTCAATTCTCTTCAAAACTATAAAACCTGCCAAATGCTATTACTTTCCAAAATCGCAACATCTAGATATGGATACTTTATCACACTCCAAAAGCATATAAATACAGCAAATTAGCCGTATTCAACCTACATTAAAATGTACAACATACATAAATCAAAAATTACTTTCAAACACGGAATAACTTATATAGAAAATTTTATTTTATCAATTACTTTAATAAAGCACCTTCAGCTGGATTACGGTGTTCGCCAAACTGCATACGGTGCAAAAACGCATAACGACCATTTTTCTTCAGCAAAGCCTCATGTTTACCCTGCTCCACAATCTTGCCCTGATGCATCACCACAATATTATCAGCATTTTCAATAGTCGAAAGCCGATGAGCAATGACAATTGTTGTCCGGTTTTTCATTAAAGTTTCCAATGCCGATTGTACTAATCGCTCAGATTCAGTATCCAGCGCACTAGTAGCCTCATCCAAAATCAAAATTGGTGCATCTTTTAACAATGCCCGTGCAATAGCCAAACGCTGTCGTTGCCCACCAGAAAGTTTCATTCCCTGATCACCCACTTCAGTCTTCAAACCTTCTGGCATATTACTAATAAACGCCCACGCATTCGCGGCTTTGGCTGCCTGAATAATATCTGCTTCTGTTGCTTGAGGGGAACCATAAGCAATATTATTGGCAATCGTATCATTAAACAAAACAACGTCCTGACTAACCAGCGCCATCTGGGAACGAAGATTTCTCAACTCAAAATCCTCTACATCAATTCCGCCAATACTTAACCGTCCACTAGTAACATCATAAAACCGTGGAATCAGATTTACTGTAGAAGTTTTGCCACAACCAGATTCCCCTACCAGCGCAACAACACTGCCTTGTTCAATCGTCAGATTCAAATGATCAACTGCATTTTTATCTGCCTGCGGATAACGCAAGGTTACATCCTGAAAAACAATGTCACCTATAGGTGAAACCAGCTGTTTTGCACCCTGATTTTTTTCTTCAGGTACATCCAGAAAACGGAATACACTGTCAGCAGCCATCAATCCTGTCTGTAGCACACTAGACATATTGGTAATCCGTTTTAACGGGTCAAACATCATCAACATAGCCGATAGAAAAGACATAAAATCACCAGCAGTAAAACCCGCATGACTAGCCCTTTTAGCGGCGACATATAAAATAATCGACAGCGACGTGGCAATTAATAGCTGGGTTACAGCACTACCAATTGAAGTATATGACTGCCTCCGAACGGCCAGACTACGTAGTGCCCGATTTGTCTTTTCCAGACGGCTCTGTTCATAATGTTGTCCACCATAAATACGGACAACCCGCGTACCATCAATAGACTCAGACAAAATCTGCATGACTTGACCAAGATCATTCTGACTTCTCGTTACCAACCGACGGATACGCTTATTAATTATCCGTACACACCAGGCAATCAACGGAATCGTAACGAAAGTAATCAGTGTCAATTGCCAGTCAAGATAAAACAACCAAATGAGAAGACCCAGAACAGTAACACCATCTTTAGCAAACACGGTAATCACATCAAAGCCTGCAGCTGTTATCCCTTTAGCATCATTGGTAATGCGCGACATCATGCGGCCACGACTATTTTCTTGATAATAGCCAATCGGTAGCATCATCATCTTTGCAAACAAATCACGCTGAATTACCTGCACCATCTGGTTAGAAATATAAGCACTGGTATATTCATTAATATAATTGGCGATGCCACGGAAAATAAACAAGCCTACAATTTCAAATGGAACCCATTTCATGGCTTCAATATTTTTTTCAACGAAACCATTATCAATAATAGGTTTCAGTAAATAGGCAAAAAGAGGCCCTGTTACGCCTACAACAACCATTGCCAGCACGGAAATAAAGAAAAACTTTACCAATCCGCGCATATATGGAAACAGTCTTTTATATAGATTCTGCGGTGAATAAGAATTGGTTTCTTTACTTTTTTTCATTCGCTGCCCAGAACAATCAAATACATAAAAAATTTCATATAAATTAAAATACGAAACACGATAAAAGAGCGTGCTCACCAAATTACTTTGCTATTCGCACACATAAACACAGCACAAATCTATTGCAATGAGTAAATATCCAGACTAAAACTATATCTAGAGTATAAAACTCTCAAGACTATACATTAGCAGTATTCTACCAAATCAAAAACAACCTGCATGAAATACTTAACATATAATTATATCTGTGATTGATATAAAATCATAACTCCGCGTAGCTACAACCCATATAAAGATAGCAAGTTTGTGTGTCGCTTGAATTTAGTTAAATATCGATTAAACCGTTCCTATACCTTATATTCCAAATACAAAAGTGCTACAGACTAATTTCAGTCTGAAAAATCAATCCAAATAAGCCCAATATATAGCGATATACAAAATAAATTAAAATATCAAATAATCATCCAATATTGATTAAAGCATACATAAACATTTAAAATAAGTTGCCTAAATCCGTTGTTAATCTTTTATCTGTTGCATTTCATGACCCGTAAAACCATAATATTAGCCATGCCGCCGAGCAATGGTATAGTAGAATTAATTGAAAAAAATCTTCGATTTCATGGATACGAGGTATTACGTATAGATAGTATTTTAAAATTCAAATACAACAATCTTTGGGAACGCACATACCAGTTTTTTCACAAACACATTACCAAGAGCAACACATATAAAAAGAAACTGAAAGTAAAACAAAGTTTTTATAAAGCACAACAACTGCTTGCAAATAATCATTATGACTATACCTTAGTCATTCGTCCGGATATTTACCCACAGAATGTTCTAACTTTATTAAAACAACACACCAAGAACAAATTTATTGGCTATCAATGGGATGGACTAAAACGATTTCCAGTAAAAAATATTATTCATCTATTTGACCAGTTTTATATTTTCGATCATACCGATTTAACTAACCCAGACTACCAAAACCATCAACTTCATAACATTACCAATTTTTATTTTGATATGGTACAGCCACACCGCGTCAAAAATAACAAACTACAAGCTTACTATATCGGTAACCATCAAGCCTGTCGTGTCGCAGCAATAGAACATTGTGCCGAAAAATTAGCTGAAAATGGAGTTGATATCAAATTTGTTATACCTACGAGCAAGGCTAAAGATATTAAATGCTATAAATCAAAGCACATTACTTTTGGTAAACAAAAACGACTCTCCTATTATGAGAATTTAAAGCATGTCAATTCAGCAGATATTTTGGTTGATTTTGTTATTGCCGGGCACAATGGGCTATCATTTCGTCATTTTGAGGCACTCTATTATCAGAAGAAATTGATTACTACTAACACACACGTTCAATATTATGACTTCTACCACCCAAATAACATATTCATATGGGGTGAAAGAAATCTAGATGAAATACAGGAATTTCTTGCAAAACCATTTATCCAAATAGATACTCATATTGTAGAAAAATATAGTTTCAAAAACTGGATAAAAAAAATTTTGGGTATTGACCAATTTTAAAATATCTCTTAATTCTACTAGTTCAAGGATATTATATTTAGAACCATAACCATAAGGAAAACTGTTTTTCTTAGTTCACTTATAAAATTTATAATTACATATTTTGTAATTACTTTCCCTGAACACAATAAATTATAAACTAGGTTACACTAACAATTAACATTATAACTATCGTACAATATAGAAACATTTTGGTATCACTATTCGCTTAGCAAATCAACTCTTATTGAATGACGACTATTATGAATTATACTAACGCAAATACTCTTTTACATTCTGTTTGTCAATACTATTATGAAAATAAATTAGCAATTGATCACCAATATATTTCTAAAATTTGTCATCAAGTAAAAGATTATTCAGTAATATCATTTGACATTTTCGATACCATACTAACCAGATTATTTGAATGTCCAATTGATGTATTCTCTTATGTAGAAAAATTACTTTATGAACAAAAAATATTTCTTGATAATTTCGCTATTAACCGTGTTAAAGCGGAAGAAGAGGCCAGAATTTGTGCATCGCAACAAGAATTTCGCGAAGAAATAACAGTTGACGATATTTATAATCAACTCGCAATTATTTATCCTTGCAAAGAAAAAGAACTGATTCAAGCACGAGAATTGGAGTTTACAGTTGAAATGCAATGTATTGTTCCATCTGTAGATAATCAGACTTTGATTCGTAAACTCAAAGAACTTGGAAAAAAAATTATTTTTGTTTCTGATATTTATCTTTCAAAAAAATTTATAGCAAAACTTTTGAAAGATAAAAACTTTACTGAATATGATGAATTATATGTTTCTGCTGAATTAATGCAAACCAAACATTCTGGTCGAATCTGGCAAACAGTTATAAAAAATAATCCTAATCAGAAAATATTGCATATTGGAGATAATATTCATGCAGATGTCATTCAACCAAAGAAATCCGGCATAGATACTTACCATTATACAAGATTATTGGGAGAGAGGCGTATTGGAGCCCAATTATCCACTAATTTAATACCTTTTTCATTAATGAGTAAAATGAATTATCTATATAGCAATATTAATATTGAAGAGAAAGATAAAGAAGTATCATTTTGGACAAATTTGGGTATAACCTTAGGAGGTATGCTATTACAGAGTTTCACTTCATGGTTAAGCGAAGAAATAATAAAAAATAAGATTGAACACATTTATTTTTGCGCAAGAGATGCTCAAATTATTTATAATATATGGAATATATTAAATTATGATAATAAATGTAATACTAAATCAAGTTATCTATACTTATCTAGAAAAGTTTTAAGATTACCCGTATGTCATATAGAATTAAATAATTACAATAAATTGTCAGAAAGCTCCTTATCCTTTCTTGTAAATGAATCAATCCGACACACTGATACCTATCGAACATATTTTAAAAGACTAAATATTGATTTAAATTATATTACAAAGACCAGTTTCAACAAAAAATTCGGAACATTAGATTCCGAAGTAAACTTCAATAAATTAAATGAACTAAAATCATTTCTCCAAAAAGAATTGCTTCCAGTATTGAAACCTTATTTTTATGAACACTATAAAAATACATTAGCTTATTGTCAACAGGAAGGCTTATTTGATTTATCAAAAAAAATTGCAATCGTTGATATAGGATGGGGTGGAACTATACAGATGGCAATAGAAGATTTACGTACTCATATGAATGTTCCAAACAAACTTTACGGATATTATTATGGTTTGTTAAATCAAAATGCTGTAGGTAAACTCTACAAAAGTGGTCCAATGAAATCTGCTTTTTTCAATATATTTTGGGGTCCTGAGGAACAATTTCTACATCTCAATTCCGTAGTTATTCTTGAAAATCTACATTCCGCAAATCATGAAACCACTATTGGTTTCACTAAAAATGGTGAAACCAACAGATATGAACCTATTTTTAAAGAAGATAAAAATCAGAATCATTTAAAGTACTTTAATAAGAAGATTATTAATTTTCAAAAAGGTATATTTCACAGTATTTCAAAATGGCAAAAAAATGAAAATGTTTATGGGATCACAAAAGAATGGATAAAATGTGAATATGCAACTGCGGCGATTGCCCAGATATGCATTTCACCAAACTCAAACGAACAACTATATTTAGGTAGCATTCGCCATTCTGCGTTATATGACCATTCTTATTTCAGCAGGTTAATTGAATTATCAATTCCTCAAAATCAACAGGCAGTTAGAAAATTAATACATCAAAGTGAATGGCCATGTGGGCTTTTATCTTATTGGAAACAGCATAAATCTGAATTTAAAAAAGGATTATATCAAACTATTCAAGAACACTTTAATTATAATTACTATCCTTCTTTAATTAAAACTTTCTTGATGAGATAAAAATATGGATAATAACCTAACTATTACTAATGACTTTTCAATTAACCAATTAGATGGCTATATGAATGATTCTGTCGGTATTATATTACGTACAAAAAAAAGGCCTGTTACATTAACTAGGGCTTTAGCAAGTATAATTCAACAATCTTATAAAAAATGGCACATATATCTTATAAATGATGGTGGAGAACAAGAATCTGTAGAAAAAATTGTTCAGTTAAATATAGCCGACTTGGCGAATAAAATTACGATTATTCATAATGAACATTGTTTAGGAATGGGGTCAGCATTAAATTGTGGGCTAAATATCGTTAAAGAAGATTTTCTAGCAATACACGACGATGATGATACTTGGCATCCCGAGTTTTTAGAACATACGGTATTTTGCTTAAAAAATAATCAAGATGCAGTAGCAGTAGTTGCTAATTGTACTATTGTAAATGAGGAAATCACGAATAATATAATCAAACAACTAAATACATATCCATGGTATAAGTGGCAAGATCAAATTGGAATAGCTAATCTAATACAGGACAATTTTATTTTACCAATAAGTTTATTAATCCGTATGACAGTAGTAAAAAAAATTGGTTTATTTAATGAAAATTTACCATTAATTTGTGATTGGGATTATAATTTAAGATTAATTAAATTTGGTGAAATTATCACACTCAATAAAACACTTGCTTACTATCATCAACGATTGACTGCCATAAATAATTATGGGAACGCAAAGATAATTAATCATAATAATTTTAATGAACAAAAAAATAGATTTTTTAATAGCATAATAAGAGATATAGTGGATAATGATATAAACCAAAAACTATTACAGGCAATCCTGCTTAGTAATGCGCAAAAAACAGATGTATTAATGAACAAACTTCAGCATTTGGATTATCGTATTGCAGAATTTGAGAATTCAAAAAAATTAAATGATATTTATCAAACGGTAACATATTTAAAAAGAAAATCTTTTCCTTTAAAACGGTTGGCTGCGCATTTAAGGAAAAGAATTAGAAAATGGCGAAATAAATAATAGCTTATTCTAATAAGGTGAGTAACGGTATTGTACTTTTACTCACTATAATATACAAAATTAGCAGAATATATTACATGTTGACAAATATAACTATTGCATAATATCATATTAATACTATAAAGGTAACTTGATCTTTTGATTTGGAGATAAATTTAATATGTTTTTTATCCAATTACCAAAACTATATTTTTTTACAATTTCGGGATTTATAATCTTCATTGGGCTAGCCAAGAAATCTGGAAGAGTTTTTGCTAAAGTTTCATTATCCCAAATAAGTATATTGGCTGGGTTATAAAAATCATAATTTCTAACTAAAGGATTATTAGTTATTAATTTTTTCTGAAAATATAAAGCTTCATATACTCTAAAGGATAATCCGTTATGCACTGGATTAATGATGTCTACAAGTATATCAGATTTATTTACATTACGTAGATTTTCATAAAATGAAACCTTATTCTCCATACCGAAAGTAATTAAATGATGTAGATTATATTGTTGAATCTTATTAATATCATTTGTTGGAATAATAAAATTTAATTTTATATTATTCTTGTATAGTTCCTTAATACAAGTATTTACTGCAGAAACACGTTCAAGAATATGTGAACCAACAAAATATGCTATTGTACCAGTATGTTTCACAGGTTCAGGTTTATACATATCAAAATAAAAATTAGTTATTCCTTTCAAAGGATAATTTTTAAAATCAATATTTTTTGTATCATTTGCATCAAATACAAAAAAATTGTCAAATAAATCAATCATAGGTATAACTTCAGGAAATCGATTCAAACCATCCCACTGATAGCCTACCATATTTTTACAAGTATAGCTTTTAATCAACTGCAAAAGACTCAAAGGATAAGTATCGGGCCGTATGATTAATGAATAATCATATTGTTTCATAGCTAAATATTTATCGGTTTTCTCCAGAAGCAATTTTTCTTTTAATTGGCTTTTATAAGATTTATCACGATAAAAAACTTTCCGAATAGCATGATGCACCCTATCCATGTTATTCTGATATTTAAATTGTTTGATATAATCAGGATTACTGTCAACAAAAGTTACGTCATAATCGTAGTATTCTAAATTTTTCTTTATTTCAGCTACAATATTATTATGCTTGGGCATTCCAAGAATAATACGTTTTTTACCCATTAGCAAGCCTCAGATACTTGAAATCAATTTTTCAATTATACTTTACTACAGCCATAGATATGAAAATATAACCATTTTTTATATTCTTATACTCAACTTCAATGCTTATTTTGCTGCAAACTTAAATATAAAAATCTATAATATACTATAATTTGTATTTTGTTTTTAGTTTAAAATTTATACAAGATATAAATTAACTATTTTATTAATAAATTGAAATTGATTTTATAATTATTGCGGAAGTAGCAGAATGAATATATTAATAACAGGTGGTGCCGGTTTTATAGGTTCAGCCCTTATTAGGTTTATTATCCAGCACACAGAACACCAAGTACTGAATCTTGATAAATTGACATATGCAGGTAATTTAGAATCACTATCAATCGTCATAAATAATCCACGTTACCATTTTTCTCAAACTGATATTACTGATCAAAATGCTTTATCAACTATATTTGACAATTTTCAACCAGATGCAGTAATGCACCTTGCAGCCGAAACTCATGTCGATAGATCAATCAGTGCGGCTGACGATTTTATTTATACTAATATTCTGGGTACATTCCAGCTATTGGAAGCATCACGTCTATATTGGCAGCGTGCTGCCAAGGATAAACATTCAACTTTTCGCTTTCATCATATATCAACAGATGAAGTGTTTGGTGATCTTAATGCTACCAGCAATTACTTTACAGAAAACACGCCTTATGCACCAAGTTCTCCTTATTCGGCCAGTAAAGCAAGCTCGGATCACCTTGTTCGTGCCTGGTATCGGACATATGGTCTTCCTATACTTATCACCAACTGTTCAAATAACTATGGCCCTTATCATTTTCCAGAGAAACTCATTCCACTTACCATCTTAAATGCGTTAGCCGGAAAACCCTTAACGGTATATGGCAATGGTAAACAAATTCGGGATTGGTTATATGTCGAAGATCATGTTCGTGCTCTTTATATGGTTTTAACTCGAGGTACAATTGGAGAAAGTTACAATATTGGTGGCCACAACGAACAAAAAAATATTGATGTTGTCGAAAGTATCTGTGCTTTACTTGAGGAGTTAGCTCCCATAAAACCCAATGGAATTAACAAATATAAAGATTTAATTACTTATATTAAAGACAGACCCGGCCATGATGTTCGCTACGCTATTGATGCGAGCAAAATTCAAAATGAGCTAGGTTGGATACCACAAGAAAGTTTTAATTCTGGTCTGGCTAAAACAGTTAGTTGGTATATAGAAAATCCACAATGGGTTAGAAATATCCAGACAGGCGAGTATCAAAACTGGCTCAGGAATCAGTATACCTGTTCACTATAGAATATAGATTTATGCCAATTAATTTAATTAAATCATATTATAATTTTTATATTTATTAATATTAATTATCAAATTATAGTAATGGTTTGGTTTCATTTGTTAATAAGTTGTAGTTTAAACTAATACATAAATTTTAATTTAATATAGAAATATTTTTAATAAGGTTATAATACTAACCGCCTACTTAACATTAAACAGTTTATAGAAATTAGAAAATTTAATTAGAAAGAAAATTATGAAACGTAAGGGTATTATTCTTGCGGGAGGTTCTGGTACTCGCCTCTATCCCATCACATTAGGTACTTCAAAACAATTATTGCCAGTTTATGATAAACCTATGATTTATTATCCTTTATCAATATTGATGATGGCAGGAATCAATGAAATACTGATTATCTCAACTCCAGAGGATTTGTCAAATTTTCAAAAATTATTCAATGATGGCAGTTCTATCGGTATAAAAATTAAGTACAAAATTCAGCCGTCCCCTGATGGATTAGCTCAGGCTTTTATTTTAGGTGAAGAATTTATCGGTGATGAGAGCGTTGCTTTGATTCTAGGTGACAATATATTCTACGGACAAAGTTTTGGTCAGCAATTACAAATTGCCTGTAATCAGACCGTTGGTGCTACCATATTTGGATACTATGTTAATGATCCCAACAGATTTGGTGTAGTTGAATTTGGCTCTGATGGTAAAGTATTATCGATTGAAGAAAAACCAGTTCAGCCAAAATCTAATTATGCAGTTACTGGCTTATATTTTTATGACAATCAGGTAGTTGAAATAGCAAAGCAAATCCGTCCTTCTGCAAGATCAGAACTTGAAATTACTGATATAAATAATTTTTATTTACGTCAACAGCAACTAAATATTCAATTATTGGGAAGAGGTTTTACTTGGTTAGACACTGGTACACATGATTCTCTAATTGATGCCAGCCAGTTTGTCCAAACTATAGAGAAGCGTCAGGGGTTAAAAATAGCATGTTTAGAAGAAATTGCTTTCAATAATGGTTGGATAACTGCTGAGCAATTGTATGAACGTGGTAAATTTCTGCACAAAACATGTTATGGACAATACTTATTGAAAGTATATAATGAATTTACCAAGTAAAGTAAATATGAATATCATTGATACGCCTATTAAAGACTTATTAATTTTTGAACCAGATGTTTTTGCAGATGATCGCGGCTGGTTTATGGAAAGCTTCAATCAAAACCAGTTTGAGCAGGCTTTGCAAGAGCGCGATCTGCCTTGTCCAATTTTTGTGCAGGACAATCACTCCCTATCGCACAAAGGTGTGATACGGGGCTTGCATTATCAAATCTCACCACATGAACAGGGTAAGCTGGTTCGTGTTGTTCAGGGGAGTGTTTGGGATGTAGCAGTTGATATACGCCCAGACTCCCCTACATTTGGCCAATGGTATGGAGTTGAACTTTCTGCAACCAATCTTCGACAATTCTGGATACCTGCAGGCTTTGCCCATGGTTTTATCGCCATGGAAAATAATACTCAGTTTTTATATAAAACAACTGATTTTTATTCCACAGAATGTGAGCGCAGTCTGCTCTGGAATGATCCTGAACTAGCTATTTCTTGGCCTATAAGCTCAGATATGGTAGTTAATCAGACAATTAAAGATGCTCAGGCTCCAAATTTCGCACATTTTAAAACGTACATCATATAGTTAGCCTCTTGGAACCACATTAAAAGTGTTATTGCTTGCACTCTTTTAGTATTAATCATAATATCAGTTAACTATTTATTTTTTTATAAATATTCAAATTAAAGTCTAAAGACAAATTTGCTGAGAAAGCTGATTTATTCAGATTGTTGAATCCCTATTTTTAAATAAGTTCCTGTAAAAATACGGCCATGATATTATTATTGCTCTCTTTGCATTAGTTTTTGGTATTATTTTATTATGACAGCTGTTACTTTAGGCATCTGGCTGATTTGGATTATTGCACTTATACTGGTTTCTGCTGTTGTCCATTTAATTTCACGCCAAAAATTATTGCAGGAACGTCAGGCTGGGCACGTGCGTCTATCGGAAGCAACAAATGAACTGGTTCGTATTCAAACAGAAGCAAATAATTTACAACAAATTAATCAGAATAATGAAACTGAACTGAGCCACTGCCGTCAGGAATTACAGCTTGTTCACAAGCGTTTGAGTGCTGCTGAGGCTGTTAATACCCAATTAATCAATGTTCAAGAAACATTACAACACGAGCGGCAGCAATATCGTTTAGCCTCGGAACAATATCAAGCTATTTCTACTAAACTGGCTGCAGCAGAACAACAGTTACAGGACTGGCTATTGCGAAGTGAGGAATGGCGCTTGCGTGAAGAAGAGTATACGCAGGTTCAGGCAGAATTAAATCATGCCCGTGTGGAAAATAGCCGTCTGGCGACGCAGCTTCAGCATGAACGTGAGGCATATGAAGAAAAACTGGCGCTTTTAAATGAGGCTCGTGCTAGTCTCAGTGATCAGTTTAAGTCGCTGGCTAATGATATTCTGGAAGAGAAGAGTAAACGCTTCAGTGAGCAGAATCAGGCCAGTCTTAGCCAATTGCTGAATCCTTTGCACGAACGCATGAAAGGGTTTAGTCAGTTGGTGCAAAATACCTATGAAAAAGAAGCTAAAGAGCGGACTACTCTGGAAACTGAGCTGAAACACTTGCAGCAGCTTAATGCACAATTACATAGTGATGCCAAAGCACTTACTGAAGCTCTGTCTGGTACCCAGAATAAGAATCAGGGTAATTGGGGCGAAATGATTCTGGAAAAGGTATTGGAAAATTCTGGTTTGCATAAGGGGCGTGAATATGTTTTACAGGCATCTTCCTCTGTTATTGATGAGTTTGGCCGCCAGCGCCGCTTGCAACCGGATGTGCTGGTAAATTTACCGGAAAATAAACAGATAGTTATTGATGCCAAAACCTCGCTTACAGCATATGTTCGCTATACTCAGGCCACTGATGCCAGTAGTGCTGATAAGGCACTGGCCGCGCATATTCAATCGGTACGCCAGCACATTAAAGAGCTTTCGGCCAAATGCTATGATGAAATAGATGGACTAAATACGCTGGATTTTGTGTTTATGTTTATTCCGGTTGAACCTGCCTATTTACTTGCCCTGCAACAGGATAATCAGCTATTTGATGACTGCTTTCAAAAGCGGATTATGCTGGTTGGCCCCAGTACTTTGCTGGCTACGCTTCGTACGATTGCTCATATCTGGCGTAGCGAACAACAAAATCAGAATGCTTTGACTATTGCCAAAGAAGGTGGCAAGTTGTATGACAAATTTGTTGGATTTGTAAATACTCTGGAAGGTGTAGGTAAAAATCTGGATCAGGCACAGGGACAATTTCAGAAAGCCATGGGCCAATTGGTAAGTGGCCGCGGGAATCTGGTGAGCAAGGCCAATAAATTGCGTCAATTGGGTGTGCAAAGCAGTAAAAATTTGCCTGAACACTATCAATGTCCGGAAGAGGACGAAGAAGAATTTCCTGTAGCCACTACAGATTCTCTCTGAAAAAGCTCTATGGATTTATGATTTAATTATCTGTTTTATATTAATGATTTAAATAGCACCTGCTATAAGCCAGAGTACACAGAGCTTTATGCTATTTCAAACTAGCGTACAATAGTTATTTATAACTATTCTGTTTTCTTTTTTAACAATTTGTGCCAATTGCATAAAAAATTGAGATTTATGCAGATTTTTCGGGCATGTGTGATTTGCTGTTGGATTATATCTGTATGAATCAGAACAATACTCAATTAACTGAATCTTTATGGCATAAAATTTTTAGCCGTCATATGCTGATTTGTGTGTTTACCGGTTTCAGTTCTGGTTTACCGTTATATTTTCTGATTAATCTGATTCCGGCATGGCTGCGTGATGAAGGTGTAGATTTAGCTACTATTGGTCTGTTTTCAATCGTTGGTTTACCTTTTACCTGGAAATTTTTATGGTCGCCACTGATGGATGCGGTTCATTTTCCATGGTTGGGAAGACGACGTGGCTGGATGTTTGTCACACAGGTTGCCCTATTGCTGACACTACTAGGCTATACGGAGCTTAATCCGCAGCAGAACAAAACTGCAATTATAATTCTGTCTCTGTTTGTGGCTTTTTTTGCCGCCAGTCAGGATATTGTGCTGGATGCTTTCCGGCGCGAAATATTACAGAACAATGAGTTAGGGTTGGGCAATGCGATTCATGTTAATGCCTATCGTATCGCTGCACTGGTACCTGGCTCTTTGGCGCTCATTCTGGCTGATATATATCCATGGTCAACGGTATTTGCTATTACAGCATTATTTATGCTGCCGGGTATGTTGATGACGCTCTTGCTGGCAAACGAACCAAAGTTGCCAGCAACGACACCTAAGTCTCTTGAGCAAACAGTTATTGAGCCTTTTAAAGAATTTTTTGTACGCAAGGGTGTTGAAAATGCCTTGCTGGTACTGTTTTTTATTTTCCTGTATAAACTTGGTGACAGTATGGCTACTGCGCTGGCTACGCCTTTTTATCTGGATATGGGCTTTAGTAAGAAAGATATTGGCCTGATTGCCAAAAATGCTGGTTTGTGGCCAACGATTATTGCTGGCATTCTGGGCGGTATCTGGATGATTAAACTAGGCATTAATCGTGCTTTATGGCTATTCGGATTGGTACAGGTTTTTTCTATTCTGGGTTTTGCCTGGCTGGCTAGTCTTGGGCCTTTTACGGTTATCGGCACAAAACAGCTGTTGATATTGGCTGCGGTTATTGGATTTGAAGCTATTGGTGTAGGCTTGGGTACGGCTGCTTTTGTGGCTTATATGGCGCGGGAAACTAATCCCACCTTTACGGCGACACAACTGGCACTGTTTACCAGTCTCGCTGCGGCACCAAGGACCTTGATTAACGCGACCACAGGCTATTTGATTAAATGGATGGGCTATGTGAGCTTTTTCTGGTTATGTTTTTTTCTGGCCTTACCGGGTATGCTGCTATTAGTGAAAGTTGCGCCATGGAATAAAGAGTAACCAATGTTTGAATATTTATTACCCGTGATTTAATGCGCAAGAAGCATTACCAGATATTTGCCTGCAATTGATATGCATTAACTAAATTGTTGATTTATATATAAATTACATTTATCAAGACACTATTATAAACATTCTCTATACTTCTGGTTATTTTCCGATATTTAAATTTGAGTATGATAAAAATAAGTAGTAGCCTGATTACCGCAAAAATGGATTGTGTTCTTTTTCATGACCAATAGTAGTCATGAATCCATGCCCCGGCAAAACCCGAGTATCATCGGGCAGAGTAAACAATTTACTCTGAATCCCACGGATTAAATCAGTATGATTCCCACCCGGGAGGTCAGTACGGCCAATAGATTCCCGAAATAAAACATCACCAGCAATTAGCAGGCTATTGGCCTGGCTGTAAAATACGACATGGCCGGGTGTATGCCCAGGTATGTGATAGACAACAAATGTATGTTCACCAACAGTTAATTTATCACCATCCTGTAACCAACGGGTAGGCGTAAACGGCTGACTAATAGGAAAACCATAATTAGCAGTAACTTCTGGCAATGCCTGCAACCAGTAATCGTCTGCCTGATGTGGCCCCAATACTGGAACAGTGTGCTGGGCAATTAAATCTGCTACGCCACTAGCATGGTCAAGGTGGCCATGTGTTAACCAGATTGCCTGTAGTTTAAGCTGATGCTTGTCTACTGCGCTTAGTAAACGTTCAGCCTCGCCACCAACATCTGTTAATACTGCGTCGCAGCTAACATCATCCCATAGTAACGCCGCATTCTGTTGAAACGGTGTCACGGGTATAACTTGCATTTGTAAAGCCATTTTTCCTTTACCTCGCTACCCATCTATAATAACAGAGCCTTGCTTAAAAAATACATGCTCATAAACAATAATAAACAGGCAAAACATTTTTTCAATATAGCTGGTGAAAGCCGATGTGCTATTTTTGCTCCCTGTCTAGCCGTGATAAAGCTCATTATACTGATGCCAATAAAAGCATAAATATGGACATAGCCAATGGTATGGGCTATATGAATTTGCTCATGCACACCAAAAAACATAAAGCCTAAAGCACCTGCAACTGCAATTGGCAAGCCACAGGCAGCAGAGGTACCGACAGCCTGTTGCATGGCCAGCCCGCTGCGATTCAGATAGGGCACGGTTAAGCTGCCGCCACCAATGCCAAATAAGGCGGAGGCTATGCCGATAACAGCGCCAGCAAACCAATGCCAGTTTGGATTAATTGATTGTCTATGCTGCACACTGATTTTTATCTGAGCACTTCGAAACATGTTGATACCAACAAACAGGGTAAAAATACCAATAACCAGTTGTAGCTTCTGACCAGATAAAGCATCAGCAATGGCTGCACCTCCGAATGAACCCAGTATGAGCCCGGGAGTTAACCGCCCTAGTACCAGCCACAGTACTGCATGGTTTTTATTGTGGGCCAGCATGGAACTGATGGAAGTAACCATGATGGTAGCCAGTGATGTTCCCAGAGCCAGATGCATGCTTACAGCCTCGCCATAGCCAGCATGCATAAAAACGATATACAAAACAGGTACGACAATCAATCCACCGCCAACCCCAAACAGGCCGGCGGCAAAGCCTGCTACAGCACCTATTAATAAATAAGTAAGCAGTTCCATAGGCAAGTTGATTAAACAGTAATGCTGTTATCTGCTAATGATTAAGCTGAAATTGCATTATTTCTGCAAGATAATAGCCTGATATTAATGGCGGAAGTGACGTACTCCGGTTACTACCATGGCAATACCATGTTCATTAGCAGCAGCAATTACTTCTTCATCCCGTACTGAACCACCAGGCTGGATAATGGCCTTAATACCTTGCTGAGCAATCACATCCACCCCATCTCTAAACGGGAAAAATGCATCTGAAGCAGCGCAGGCACCAGCAAGTTCAAAGCCTGCATCCTGTGCTTTACGCGCAGCAATCCGCGTTGAATCTACCCGACTCATTTGTCCGGCACCTATACCGTAGGTTTGCCCACCCTTACCAAACACAATTGCATTGGATTTCACGTATTTGGCTACTTTCCATACGAATAGTAAATCCTGTATTTCCTGTTCAGTGGGTGTACGCGTTGTTACAACCTGTAATTGATTCGCTTCTATTTGATGATTGTCTGGGGTCTGTACCAGCAAACCGCCGCCAACACGTTTTAGTTCAAACTGATTTGCTCCGGCAGATAAGGGAATTTCCAGTACACGCACATTCTTTTTAGCAGCTATGATGGCTTTTGCTTCGGTAGTGAATCCGGGAGCCATTAATACTTCAAGAAACTGGCCGGTAACGGCTTCTACTGTTGCTGCATCTACTTCGCGGTTAAAAGCAATGATGCCGCCAAAAGCACTGGTTGTATCTGTGGCAAAGGCCAGTCGGTATGCAGTTAAGGTATCGGCAGCCACTGCAACTCCACATGGATTAGCATGCTTAACGATAACACAGGCAGGCTGGGTAAAAGATTTAACTGCTTCCCATGCGGCATCGGCGTCAGCAATATTGTTATATGACAGCTCTTTTCCTTGTAATTGCCGATAATTGGCCAAACTACCAGCAGCCGGCTGCGAATCACGATAAAAAGCAGCTTGCTGATGCGGATTTTCGCCATAACGTAAATCCTGTACTTTTAGCCAGCTTTGATTATATTGCTGTGGGAAAGTATGTAAATCCGGTTTTCCAGCCAAACTTTTATCGTCAACCCGAGTCAGATAATTAGCAATCATGCCATCGTATTGAGCGGTGTGTGCAAAAGCTTTTCGGGCCAGGCTGAAACGGGTCTGCGCTGACAGGCAGCTCTGCTGCTGCAATTCGGTAATAATTGCTGCATAATCATTACAATCTGTAACAATGGCCACATCTCGCCAGTTTTTAGCAGCTGAACGCACCATTGTCGGACCACCAATATCAATATTTTCGATAGCTTCTTCCAGTGTACAGCCCGGTTTCGCCACTGTTGCAGCAAACGGATATAGATTTACACATACAAGGTCTATGGCACCGATATCATGCGCTGCCATTTGTGCTTTGTGCTCAGGGCAATCGCGCCGCCCCAGAATACCACCATGGATTTTGGGATGTAATGTCTTTACCCGTCCATCTAGCATTTCTGGAAAGCCGGTATAATCTGCAACTTCAGTCACTGCAATACCCGCGTCGGCCAATAAACTGGCTGTCCCCCCTGTTGAGAGTAATTCGACGCCCAGTTGCGTTAGCTGGTGTGCAAAATCAATCACACCGGTTTTGTCTGACACACTTAACAGTGCCCGTTTGATTACAGCCATGACGTCTCCCTTAAAATACAAAAATTTCTGATTCAATCCAGCAAATTATATTGCGTTAATTTTTTACGTAGTGTATTGCGGTTCAACCCGAGAATCTGCGCAGCACGAGTCTGATTATGCTCACAAACCTCCATTACACAACGCAATAGCGGTAATTCCATCTGCTGCAACACCATATCATAGACTGCACAAGGTGTTTCACCATCCAGATCCGCAAAATATTGCCGTACATTTGCCTCTATACATTGAGCGATACTAACTTTAGGTGCTTCACTCATTTACATTTTCCTTATATAACAGGACAAACTGCTTACTGTTCCCTATAGGCACACGGCCACGCAGCTAATTGTGCTACCTGCCTGTCTAAAAAGTCATTAACCAGCTGCAACTGCATTTGCGCATCATCTACTGTATTAACCTGTCTGCGAAAATGCTCCCCTTCCGGCAATGCAGTTACATACCAGCCAATATGCTTACGGGCAATACGTACACCCATAATCTTGCCATAAAAATCATGCATGGCAGCTACATGACGTACGATAACCTGTGCATGCTCTGCTACGCTCAGCGAAGGTGGCAAACAACCATACTTATGGTAATGGACAAGGTCGCGAAACAGCCATGGTTGCCCCTGAGCTGCGCGTCCAATCATCACACCATCCGCACCAGTTTCCTGCCATACTCTTAATGCTTTTTGCGGACTGGTAATATCTCCATTAACCCACAATGGCAGGTTTACCTGCTGTCGTACCTGTGTAATTAGCTCATAACGGGCCTCTCCACGATACATTTGTGTACGTGTACGGCCATGTACAGCAAGAGCAGTAATTCCTGCCTGTTCTGCCATATTCGCAATAGTCAAAATATTGCGATGCTCATCATCCCAGCCCAGACGAGTTTTCAGAGTTACCGGTACATCAACAGCATCCACAACTGCCTGCAAAATTGCCTCAACCAGCGATTCATTTTGTAATAAGGCACTACCTGCCAGCACATTACAAACTTTTTTTGCCGGACAGCCCATATTGATATCAATAACTTCTGCACCACGGGCTACATTATAGCGTGCCGCATCTGCCAGCTGCTGCGGGTCACTACCGGCAATCTGTACCACCCTGATACCGTTTTCATCCTCATAATTAGCGCGCTGTAGAGTCTTGCGTGTTTGCTGTAGACTCGGATCACTGGTAATCATTTCACTCACTGCCCAGCCTGCACCAAATTCACGACATAGCTGGCGAAATGGCTTATCAGTTATGCCCGCCATTGGCGCTAGCGCAAAAGGAGCAGTAAGCTGATAACAACCAATTTGCATAATGAGTAAATCAAATGAAAAAATAATATTCGGATATGAATTATTGTACAATTTTTAGGCAGCCACTCCAAATACAAATACCATTATTTAACTAAAATATTGATTAAATTAATAAATAATTTCAGCAGAATTGGATGGTATCAGTCATACGATTGCACAACATGAGAATAGTATTGCGGAGCATAATGAATTGGTATCAGACCAGAACCACAAGGCTGAATAAACACCTTAAATAATTGGCAAGCCGCTAACAACTAGCTGTGATCCTTACTTATGGAATTTGCCAATTACCTGTAGGTACACGATTTAATATATTAGAATAGATGATTTATAAGCAAAAATTTATTGGAAGATATAATAAGCAACATATTGAGCGCAAACTAGCAAATTTATATAGCTCTTTATATTCATAATTAAATTAATAAATATAATAATTTCTTAAAGAACACATTAGTTATTCTGTAAGCTTCAGCTGATCTAAGCCTTGCCACTCTCTGCAATTTCGTTAAGGATAAATGATATCGTTTCATCAACACATGAAACGATATCATGCTGCCTGTATTGATTCGGCTGAATGCTACGCCATCCATTGAAGAATTTGTTGCTGAATTTTGTCAGCACTTAATCCTACTTGATTGAGTAGTTGTGCTGTATCACCATGTTCAGTAAATATATCAGGTATCCCCAGCGTCAATACCGGTTTGTTCTGATTATGCTGGGCCAGTAATTCAAGAACAGCGCTTCCTGCACCGCCAATCTTACTGTTTTCTTCCAGCGTAACCAAATAATCATGTTTTGCAGCCAGCTGTAGTAGCAGCTCCGTATCCAGTGGCTTAACGAAGCGCATGTCTGCTACTGTAGCATCAATTGCATCACCCACAGTAAGGGCGGGTTGCACCATACTGCCAAATGCGATTAAAGCAATTTTACTTCCCTGACGGCGTAGTATTCCTTTGCCAATCGCTACCGTAGCCAAATCAACTCCTGCATCAATACCCGTACCTGTACCACGAGGATAACGTACGGCAGCAGGCTGATTAAGCTGATAGCAGCTTGATAGCAACAAACGGCATTCACGCTCATCACTGGGCACTGCAATGACCAGATTAGGCACACAGCGCAGATAGCTCAAATCATAAACACCAGCATGTGTTGGGCCATCTGCCCCAACAATTCCGCCGCGATCAATTGCAAACAAAACCGGCAAATTTTGTAATGCCACATCGTGAATCAGCTGATCATAAGCCCGTTGCAGGAAAGTTGAGTAAATCGCTACCACCGGTTTCATCTGTTCACAAGCCAATCCAGCAGCAAAAGTCACGGCATGCTGCTCAGCAATACCGACATCAAAATAACGTTCTGGATATCGCTGGGCAAATTCTACCAGACCACTACCCTCACGCATGGCTGGCGTAATCGCCAGCAAATTTTGATCGACTGCTGCCTGATCTATTATCCATTGGCCGAAAATTTGTGTATACGTAGGTTTAGTCGCCGCCCCTGACACATGCAAGCCCTGCTGCGGATCAAACGCACTGACAGCATGAAAACTGACTGGGTCATTTTCCGCCAGTTTATAACCATGACCTTTTTTAGTAATGATATGCAACAATTGCGGCCCTTTACGGTTACGCATTTCCTGAAGCACATCTACTAGTTGAATGACATCATGCCCATCAATCGGCCCTGAATAAGTAAAACCGAAATTATCGAATAATGACAGCGTTTCAGAACTGGTACTCTCTTCAATCAAACCTTTGATTTTATTTTCAACCCGCTGCGCTACATCCAGCGCACCCGGTACTAAACCTAATACCTTTTCTGATTTATGCTTGATTGATTTCACCAATCCCTTAACATCATGCAAAGGATTTTTTGCCAGATACTTGGGCAAAGCGCCAACATTTGGTGAAATGGACATCTCATTGTCATTAAGAATAACCAGCAAATCAATATCCATATCACCGGCATTATTTAATGCTTCAAATGCCTGCCCCGCCGTCATCGCACCGTCACCAATAATAGCAACACTGCGGTTGGTTTTATGCTGTAATTTATCGGCTACCGCCATACCCAGCGCCGCACCAATCGAGGTGGACGAATGACCAACACCAAACACATCGTATTCCGACTCGCTGCGCTTGGGAAAACCGGCCAAACCACCATATTGCCGCATAGTAGCCATACGTCTTTTACGTCCAGTCAGGATTTTGTGCGGATAACTCTGATGCCCCACATCCCAGATCAGATGATCTTGCGGAGTCTGATATACATAGTGCAAGGCAACTGTTAGCTCAACTGCACCCAGATTACTGGCAAAGTGTCCTCCCGTTTTGCTTACTGATTCCAGTAAATAAGCGCGTAACTCATTTGCCAGCTGGGGTAACTGGCTCTTTTGCAAACGGCGCACATCCTGTGGTAGATCAATGGTATCAAGCAGAGAGGTAGGATTCATAATCAGACTTTACTTGTTATTAATGCAAGATAACAGGCCATATATACCTGCCAAACTAAGTGCACGGTAATTATATACTACAATACCCCCTGCACGGGGGTATTCATTCTATGTCAAGAAATTATTTCTATCGTGATTAATTAAAATAAGCTGTATACATCAAGGCTGTTAAGACATGCATTCAAGTTATCTGGTTTTCATCAGGATTACTCACGATGATACGGATGATTATGTAAAATCGACTGGGCCCGATAAAGCTGTTCAGTCAACAGTACGCGCACCATGCCATGTGGTAAAGTCAGGCTGGAAAGGCGCACTAACAGATTTGCCCGCTGTTTTAAACTCGCAGTCATCCCATCAGCACCACCAATAACAAAACACAGATTATCCCCCTGCTGCTGCCATTTTTTTAACCAGTCCGCCAGTTCCATGGACGTTGGTGCTTTCCCACGTTCATCCAGTACAATCAGATAACTATGTGGTGGAATTGCCGCAACAATGCGTTCCTCTTCAGCTGCCATTGCCTGTGCCGCATTAACACCCGCACCGCGTTTTTCCGGTTTGATTTCCCTGAGCTGAAACTGAATCTCACGGCCAAACCTCTTACTATAATCGGCCACCGCATAATCCACCCATTGCGGCATTTTCGTTCCCACCGCCAGCACTGTAATATTCATTCAATTCCAATAAATGTAGCATCCAGCAAACATCAATCTACTGCTTGCCATGGTTTAGCCGCACCTGCATGAAAAGAAGGCTTTTCTCCGCCCCATAAAGCTTCAATATCATAATAGTCACGCACCGCAGGCTGCATCACATGTACAACCAGATCACCAGCATCAACCAGTGCCCATTCACCACTATCAAGGCCTTCCGTGCTAATGATTTCGTAACCAGCCTCTTTTAAATCTACAGCAACATTATTTGCCAGCGCCTTTACCTGACGCGTACTGTCACCACTGGCAATAATCATCCGGGAAAACAGCGAAGTTTGTGCCGATGTATCCAGTACAATAATGTCCTTACCTTTAACATCTTCAAGTGCATTAACGCTAATGGCTACCATATTGTCCCATTGAGCGATAAGATTTTCATCCATACAGTAAATATCCTATTGAGTTGAAAGCATTTCCTGCTCAGAAACACCTTATAAATATGCAAATTATGCCTGATAAAGGTGTTCGCGGTCGATATATTCCGCCACACCAGCCGGAACGTCATCATGATTGCCCATCGACCATTGCACACGAATATCAGTCGAACTTACCGGTAAAAAAGACGCCTGCAATAACACCGCGCGTCCGCCATCATTACCGTCCGGTGTAGTCAGATTTTTGGCTAATGCATCAGGCAACCATTGCTGTAATACCACCGGCAAAGCAGCTAAGCCCTGCCCGCCACGTTGAGCAATAGCCAGATTAACACTTTGCAATAAAGCCCGATAACGATGCCAGTCTGGCAGTTGTAACAATGAATCCATTCCCAGTAACCACCATAACTGTGCCTGCGTAAATACCTGACGAAACAGAGATACAGTATCAATCGTATAAGTGGGTCCATTGCGTGCCACATCACAGTCAGACACACTAAAGCGTTCATCTACGACAATCGTCTGCTCCACCATAGCCAGACGTTGTGCAGCTGTAGTACGAGTAGCAACCTGTTTATGGTATGGATCACCTGCTGGAATAAAAATAACACTATCCAACTTTAATTCATCAGCAAAAGCCTGCGCGATATGAATATGGCCATTGTGTGGCGGATCAAAAGTACCACCAAATAAACCGATACGTTTCATATTTTATTTCCATTAACCACAATATTCAGCTTACCGGTAATGGGGTGAATGACCAGACCATGTACTTTAATCTCACTGGGCATCAGTGGGTGTTTTCGTATCATATTAACCGAATGCATAATCGCATCTTCCACACTATCAAAATCGGTGAGCCACTTATGAAAATCTACACCTGCATTCTCCAGAATTTCAAGACGCTCATCACTGACCCCCCGGGCACGCATTCGATCAAGCATATCGGGAACATGCAACTCCTGCATACCACAATCATAATGCCCGATCACCATAATTTCATATACATGCATCTCATATACAGCCACCAACAATGAGCGCATCACTGAACCCCACGGATGAGTAACCAAAGCACCCGCATTACGAATCACCTTGGCATCTCCATTTTTCAGCCCCAGAGCACGCGGTAACAAATCCAGAATTCGTGCATCCATACAGGAAACAATGGCCAGATTCTTTTCTGGATACTTGTCCGTAAAAAACTGCTCATACTCTTCAGCATCAACAAATTTCTGATTAAAGTCCATAATCTCATCAATTAAAGACATAATTTCTCCCTTTTCATTTATATAATAGTTGCACTCGGCTCAAAATATTGGCACATCAGCCCCCAGAATATATAGCTCTAAAGTATTCAGGCAGCCGCAACGGCTGCCTGTTACAAACCGGATTATCTTACGCCCCTAGCCAGAGCAATTTAAATGCCCACAATATAGCAATAATCCACACCATGTAAGATACTTCTTTAACCTTACCACAGAACAATTTAATCAGTGCGTAACTAATGAAGCCCATCGCAATACCATCTGCAATAGAATAGGCAAAAGGCATAAAAATCAGAGTAAAGAATGCTGGCGCAGCCTCAGTAACATCTTTCCAGTCAATTTCCGTCATACTACGCATCATCAGCACCCCTACATATAGCAATGCAGGAGCAGTAGCATACTCTGGAACACTAGCCGCCAGCTTAGAAAACCATAAACTTACCAGCATCAAAATGCCAACTACTACTGCTGTCAAACCTGTGCGGCCACCGACAGCAGCTCCAGCTGCTGATTCCACATAGGCAGTTGTAGAAGAAGTACCGAGGCCGGCACCGACCACAATTGCCGTCGAGTCAGCCAGCAACGCTTTTTTTACTCGTGGCAGCTTACCATCTACCAGCAAACCTGCACGACCCGAAACACCAATCAGAACACCGGTACTGTCAAACAAATCCACAAAGAAAAATACAAAAATAACACTAACCAGACTCATGGTAAATAAATCATGAAAGTCTAGCTGTAAAAAAGTCGGAGCTAACGAAGGAACTGGAGCGAATACACCCTGAAACTGATTGATTCCCAGCACCGAGGCAATAGCAGTAATTACCAAAATCCCAATAATAATCCCGCCACGCACCCGAAAATGTTCCAGTGCAACAATCAGACAGAAACCAACAATTGTCAAAAGCACCTTAGGAGAATGGATATCGCCCAAACTAACCAGTGTAGCTGGATTGGATACCACGACACCAGCACTTTTTAGAGCCACCAAGGCCAGAAACAAACCAATGCCGCCGCCAATAGAATATTTGAGAGAATTCGGTAGCGAATTAACAATCGCCTCGCGCACTTTAAACAGGCTCAGAATAATAAAAATGATACCGGAAACACAAACCGCTCCCAATGCCACCTGCCATGGAATACCCATCCCTTTTACCACAGCATAAGTGAAATAAGCATTCAATCCCATTCCGGGTGCCAGAGCAATCGGATAGTTTGCTATCAGCCCCATCATCATGCAAGCAAAGGCAGAAGAAATACAGGTAGCCACAAAAACCGCACCGAAATCCATACCCGCTTCTTCGAGAATAGTGGGATTAACCACCAAAATATAACTCATTGCCAAAAAAGTGGTCAGGCCGGCTAACACCTCAGTGCGCACACTGCTGCCACTTTCTTTAATTTTAAAAAAACGATCCAAAAAAGAAGTACCCGCTGGGCTCATGCCAATTCCTTTTAATACCGAAAAAAGGCCAGATAAAACCGGCTACCGTAAACAATCTTTACCGGTAACCGAATAATAAAAAACTCAAATAAATCTTGCATCATAATCCGACAACATGCACAGCCTTTATATCTGTATTAATACGTACATGTACCTGTATCCACACAAATGGATTAATACGGCGTTTTCCCTCTATTTTGCAAATTGATAACTTACTCGGCTAAAACCATTTTCCCACGCAAAGAAAATGTATGCGCTTCGGTGATTTCCAGCTCCACCATTTGATTGATTAAACGAGGATGTCCCGTAAAATTAACTACCCGATTATTTGCCGTACGCGCCTGTAGCTGATCTGGGTCTTTTTTCGATACACCCTCTACTAGACAACGTTGTACACTACCAAGCATAGACTGATTAATTCGTGCTGTTTCAGCCTCAATCACCATATTCAATGCTTCCAAGCGGCGTACTTTTTCAGCATGTGGTGTATCATCCGGCAAATTTGCTGCCGGCGTACCTGGACGCGGGCTATAAATAAATACAAAGCTCAAATCAAAAGCCAAGTCCTGTACCAGTTTCAGAGTTTGCTCAAACTCACGTTCAGTTTCCCCTGGAAAACCAACAATAAAGTCTGAGCTTAAACATAAATCCGGTCGGATAGCGCGTAATTTACGAATAATATGTTTATACTCCAATGCTGTATAGCCACGCTTCATCGCCGTTAGCACACGATCCGAACCAGACTGCACTGGCAAATGCAAATGCGATACCAGCTTTGGTAAATCGCGATAGCATTCAATAATGGCATCGGAAAATTCACGTGGATGGCTAGTGGTAAAGCGTATGCGCTCAATACCGGGTATCTCGTGAACTATGCGTAACAAAGTAGCAAAATCGCAGATTTCACCGTCACCCATATCACCGCGATAAGCATTCACATTTTGCCCAAGAAGATTAATTTCCTTAACCCCCTGTTGCGCTAAACCAGCTATTTCAGTTAATACATCTTCCAGCGGACGTGAAAACTCTTCCCCACGGGTATAAGGTACAACACAAAAACTGCAATACTTGGAGCAGCCTTCCATAATGGATACAAACGCTGCACCACCTTCAACCCGTGCGGGTGGCAGATGATCAAACTTTTCAATTTCCGGAAAAGAGATATCTACTTGTGACAGGCCACTGGTTTCCTTATCCAGAATCATCTGTGGCAAACGATGTAGAGTCTGTGGACCAAACACCACATCTACATAAGGCGCCCGCTGAATAATGGCTTCACCTTCCTGTGAAGCAACACAACCACCAACCCCGATAATCAAATCCGGATTTTTAGCTTTTAATGGCCTGATGCGTCCCAAATCCGAAAATACTTTTTCCTGAGCTTTTTCCCGTACTGAGCAGGTATTAAAAAGAATAATATCTGCATCTTCAGCTCTGTCAGTACGTTCTAGTGGTTGTCCTTCAGCAAGTACAGACAGCATTTTGTCACTGTCATACTCATTCATCTGACAACCAAAGGTTCGTATAAATACTTTTTTCATAACACCTAACAATATTAATCAACCTGAGGATTATTCGGACGAACTAATGCTTTCTGCTCCTCATCCGTCAATACCCAAATCTCTTGAATCTGATTTGCTCTGTCAAACCGTACGGCTATCGGTGCATTCTTAAACCTATACAAATTATTATAGGTTACAAAACGATTATTAGTATCATGCACCCGTACTGCCCTGCTTAACTGAAATGTTTTATTACCATTCACCAAACCCAGACTCAAAGTACGTAACCAGGCCTTTTTTGCCGTTCCCAACACCACCTGCTGTCCTTTAGCATTCTTCAATACAGCAATATGAACATCGCTAGGTAAAACACGGCCAGCCCATGCAAATGAGGAAGTCAGGAAAATCAAACAGTATAGAGCCAAACGCAAGTACTTCATGGTTTCTCCTTTAATAACAATGGTCAAGTTACAGACAATAATTATACGCAGAAGACAAATTACAAGCAGCTTTCAAAATGAAAAATAGTCTTTTTAAAATCTAAGTAATTGGATAGTAAACACAATTGTATTAATGCAAACAAGAAAATATCTTACTAAAATTCGAGAAATACTATTAACTTAGAAATATGGTTAAACTTAAACAAGGAAATCTGCCAGTTCCCAATATCTATACAATTCCCAGCTAAAGTCAGTATTTTAAATATTTGCTACATTAGAGCACCAATAACAAAAGACCACCAGCCAACCATATAAAAACGAAGCTTTCGCTATCCAGTAAGAGTTTAATGCTCACATAATATTTAATAAAATCTGTATACATTACTTATCGGCAAATACCATGAATGAATCAGAAATATTAAGCTAATGTACAAAAGACACTGATTAAGAAAAGAAATTTATTAAACTCACTAAGCACACTGGAAAACAAAACATCAAAATGAAACAAGCCAGCCTAAAGGGCTGGCTTGTCCGTGAAGCTTGATTACTCAGCTACAGCTTCTGTTTCGGGAGCTTTCTCAACTAACTCAACCAAAGCTAGTGGAGCATTATCACCTTTGCGAAAACCATACTTCAAAATGCGCAGATAGCCACCATTACGATTAGCGAAGCGCGGGCCTAACTCATTAAATAATTTTACAACAACATCACGATCACGCGTACGATTAAAAGCTAAACGGTGATTAGCCAATGAAGGTTTTTTACCTAAAGTAATCAATGGTTCAGCTACGCGGCGTAACTCTTTTGCTTTAGGCAAAGTAGTTACAATTGCTTCGTGAGTCAACAAAGAATTGGCCATATTACGCAACATAGCAGCACGGTGACTACTTGTGCGGTTTAATTTGCGGTTACCATTACGATGACGCATGTCATTATCCTTTAATCATCAAACTTGTGGCTTTTCCAGACTGGCCGGCGGCCAGGCTTCCAGTTTTGAACCCAACGTCAAACCTTTGGAAGCCAGAACTTCCTTGATTTCGTTCAGAGATTTTCTACCCAAATTTGGGGTCTTCAATAATTCTGTCTCTGTGCGTTGAATCAAATCGCCAATATAGTAAATATCTTCAGCTTTCAAGCAGTTTGCTGAACGAACGGTCAACTCCAGATCATCAACTGGACGAAGTAAAATCGGATCGATCGGTGGTTCTTTTTCTTCCACCACTGCAACCGGTGTACCCTGTAAATCTGCAAAAATTGACATCTGGTCAATTAAGATACAGGCCGCACTGCGAACCGCTTCTTCTGGATCGATAGCACCATTGGTTTCAATATCCAGAACCAGACGGTCTAAGTCAGTGCGTTGTTCCACACGGGCAGGTTCCACTTCAAAGCTGACACGACTGATAGGCGAAAAGCTTGCATCTAGTTGAATAGCGCCGATACGTTTGTGGTCGTCTTTATTCCGACGGCCAGACACAGATTCATAACCCCGACCTTGTTCAACCTTAATTTCCATATTGATACTACCACCTTCAGAAAGGTGGCAGATAACATAATCAGGGTTAACAATTTCGACATCATGCGGTAACTCAATATCAGCAGCAGTGACAACACCAGCACCTGATTTTTTCAGACTTAAAGTTACCTCTGTACGACCATGCACCTTAAACACCACGCCCTTCAGATTCAGAAGGATATCAACAACATCCTCCTGCACACTGTCAAGCGTAGAGTATTCATGCAATACGCCTTCAATCGTTACTTCTGTCGACGCATAACCATTCATTGATGACAGTAAGATACGACGCAAAGCATTACCCAATGTATGGCCGAAACCACGTTCAAAAGGCTCCATAGACACTTTGGCACGGGTTGCAGACAAGGTGTCAACGTCAATTTGACGCGGCTTCAAGAATTCGGATGTGTTTTGCATTTAACTGTCCTCACTTAACCAGCTTTATTTAGAGTAAAACTCTACCACCAGCTGTTCATTAATATCGCCACTCAATTCAGTGCGATCTGGCATGTTTTTGAAAACACCTTCCAGCTTGCCTTCTTCAACAGAAACCCAGCTTGGTAAGCCAATCTGGCTGGCAAGGCTGAATGCCTCCTGAATACGCACCTGTTTTTTGGCTTTTTCGCGAACTGCAACAACATCACCGGCTTTCACTTGAAAAGAAGGGATGTTCACAACCTGGCCGTTCACGGTAATGGCTTTGTGAGATACCAACTGACGGGCTTCGGCGCGGGTAGAGCCAAAACCCATACGGTATACCACATTATCTAAACGAGATTCCAACAACTGAAGCAGCAGTTCACCAGTCGAACCTTTACGACGGGCTGCTTCAGCAAAATAACGGCGAAACTGACGTTCTAAAACACCGTAAATACGGCGGATTTTCTGTTTTTCACGCAACTGCAGACCATAGCCAGACAAGCGGGGTTTTTTCGCACCATGCTGACCAGGAGCAGAGTCCAGTTTACATTTAGAATCCAGAGAGCGACGTGCACTCTTCAGAAACAGATCAGTGCCCTCACGACGGGCTAATTTACATTTCGGGCCGGTATAACGTGCCATACTCAAATACTCCTGTTAGATACGACGTTTTTTAGGTGGCCGACAACCATTGTGTGGCAATGGAGTAACGTCTGTAATACTGGTAATCTTAAAACCAAGAGCGTTGAGCGCACGTACAGAAGATTCGCGACCAGGACCCGGCCCCTTAATGCGAACTTCCAGATTTTTTACGCCATACTCTTGGGCAACTTTACCAGCTGCTTCTGCCGCAACCTGAGCGGCAAATGGTGTGCTCTTACGTGAACCTTTAAAACCAGCACCGCCAGAGGTAGCCCAAGATAATGCATTGCCCTGACGATCAGTGATAGTAATGATGGTATTATTGAAAGATGCATGAACATGCACAATACCTTCACTTACGGATTTACGTACTTTCTTGCGCACACGAGCTGTGTTTGCTTTAGCCATTATTGTTCCTTATCAATTATTTCTTGCCTGCAATCGCCTTACGCGGACCTTTACGCGTACGTGCATTGGTACGGGTACGCTGACCACGACACGGTAAACCGCGACGATGACGCAGACCACGATAACAGCCCATGTCCATCAAGCGTTTGATGTTCATGGTCACTTCACGACGCAAATCACCTTCTACATGGTATTTGGCAATCTGTTCACGTAAAGCATCAAGTTGAGTCTCGTCCAAATCTTTTACTTTAGTGCTCGGCACAACGCCGGCAGCTTCGCAAACCAGTTTAGCGCGAGACGAACCAATACCATAAATAGCCTGAAGGCCAATTACGATATGGGCATTGTTAGGGATATTTACCCCTGCAATACGAGCCATATTTTTTCCTTAGGGCAAAAAGTCTGTCACTATAACACAAAGACTTATGGTTATCCAATTAGCCTTGGCGTTGTTTATGACGAGGGTCAGTACAAATCACACGCACAACACGGTTGCGACGAATGATTTTACAATTGCGGCAAATTTTTTTTACCGACGGCTGAACGCGCATATTATTTCCTTTCTACTCTTAGCGGGCGCGGAAAACGATGCGAGCACGAGTCAAATCGTACGGAGTCAATTCCACAGTCACTTTATCTCCAGGAGAAATGCGTATGTAGTGCATGCGCATTTTTCCAGAAATATGACCTAAAACGACGTGATCGTTTTCAAGTTTAACTTTAAAAGTTGCGTTGGGCAGGGTTTCAAGAATTTCACCCTGCATCTGTATGGTATCTTCTTTGGCCATAATACTAACGACGTGATGATAATGATTTCATCGCAGATCGCTTCATCAAATGTTCGTACTGACTACTCATGACATATGAAGCAATTTGCGTTTTAAAATCCATGGTCACCACCACCAGAATAAGTAGTGAGGTGCCACCTAGGTAGAAAGGTACATTCATCGCAGAAGTCAGTACTTCTGGAATCAGGCACACGATAGCTATATAAATTGCGCCCCAAAAAGTCAAACGCAATACAACTTTCTCCAGATAACGGCTGGTTTGTTCACCAGGGCGGATACCCGGCACGAAAGCACCACTTTTCTTCAGATTTTCTGCCATTTCTCTTGGACTAAATACAAGAGCCGTATAGAAATAACAAAAGAAGATGATAGTAGCTGCAAATAGCAAAATATAAACAGGCTGACCATGCTGTAACAAACTGGCCAGTTTCTGTAGCCATCCATCCTGATTTGCCGAACCAAACCAGCTTAACAGAGTAGACGGAAACAGAATAATGCTGGATGCAAAAATCGGCGGAATAACGCCAGCCATATTCAATTTAAATGGCAAATGGGAATTTTGCGCCTGCATAATGCGATTACCAACCTGTCGCTTGGCATACTGCACAGGCACTTTGCGCTGCGCGCTTTCTATATATACAACTACATATATCAACGCCAAAGCACCAACTATCAGTGCAATAGCCATCAGATAACTGATGGAACCCTGACTGGTTAATGTCAATAGACGACCAATACCGGCAGGCAGACTTGCTGCAATACCGGCAGTAATAATCAGCGAAATACCATTACCAATACCACGTTCAGTAATCTGTTCACCCAACCACATTAAAAACATGGTTCCGGTAACCAGACATACCATGGTTGAAAGATAAAACTCGAATTGGCCAGAAACTACTACATTTTGTTGATAAACAAATGCAGCAGCTCCAAAACTTTGCAAGGTAGCCAGCAAAACGGTGCCATAACGCGTATATTTAGTCAAAGTACGACGTCCGGCCTCCCCTTCCTTTTTAAGCGCTTTCAAGGAAGGAATGATTTCGGAAGCCAGTTGTACAATAATTGAGGCTGAAATATAAGGCATCACACCTATTGCAAAGATACTGAATCGTTGCAGTGAACCGCCGGAAAACATATTAAGCATACTTAATATGCCTCCGCCGGCACTTTCATACAGTTTGGTCAAAGCAGCACCATCCACACCGGGCACTGGGATATGTGAACCGATGCGGAATACAACCAACGCACCAAGTAAAAACAACAGACGATTTTTTAAATCACCGAACTTTGAAAGTCCTGTTGCGGATTGCGGATTAGCCACTTGATTCCTTGCCTTATTCTGCTACTTTACCACCGGCAGCTTCAATGGCCTGTTGCGCACCTTTGGTGGCTTTAATACCATTTAAAGTTACCGCCTTATCAATACTGCCTGATGCAATGATTTTAACATTTAAGGCAGTAGCAGGCACCAGTCCGGCCTGTTTCAGTACCAAAACATCAATTTCGTCAACTGCAACTTTAGCCAGATCATCCAAACGCACTTGAGCATTAAAACCGGCGGTTAAAGATTTAAAGCCACGTTTCGGCAGGCGACGCTGCAAAGGCATCTGACCACCTTCGAAACCAACTTTATGATAACCACCTTTACGGCTTTTCTGACCTTTGTGGCCACGACCACAGGTTTTGCCTAAACCGCTGCCAATGCCACGACCCACACGGCGAGCCGCATGTTTAGCACCTTCAGCAGGTTGAATGGTATTCAAAAGCATGTTACTTCTCCACTTTCAAAAGGTAGCTGATTTTATTGATCATGCCACGATTTTCGGGGGTATCAAGCACCTCAACAGTATGCTCACGGTGACGCAAACCCAGACCGCGTGCGCAGGCACGATGAGAGGCAATAGTACCAATCAGGCTTTTAACCAATGTAATGCGTACGGTTTTTTGCTCACTCATGCTCTGCTCCTAAAATTTCTTCTACGGTCAGGCCACGTTTGGCTGCAATTTCAGCTGGTGTATACAGTTTGGACAAGCCATCCAGAGTTGCGCGAACAATATTGTATGGATTGGTTGAACCGTGTACTTTAGCAGAGATATTGTGAATACCCATTGCATCAAATACCAAACGCATTGGGCCGCCAGCTTTCACGCCATTACCTTCTTTAGCAGGCTGCATGAATACGCGGGTAGCGCCATGACGACCAATTACTTCGTGGTGAATAGTACGGCCGTTTAAAGGCACTTTAATCATATTACGACGGGCTTGATCCATAGCTTTTTGTACAGCTACAGGTACTTCTTTGGATTTACCTTTACCCATGCCGATACGACCATCGCCATCACCAACTACGGTTAAAGCCGAGAAAGCCATAATGCGGCCACCTTTAACCACTTTGGTCACACGGTTTACGGCAACCATTTTTTCGATCAGGCCGTCACCGCGTTCTTCAGTTTCGTGTTTTGCCATATTTCTGGTCTCCAGTTTATTAGAAGCTCAAGCCGTTTTCACGAGCTGCCTCAGCCAAGGCTTTAACGCGACCATGGTATTGAAAACCTGAACGGTCAAATGCCACTGCATCAATGCCAGCTGCTTTGGCTTTTTCAGCAATGCGTTTACCAACTACTACAGCAGCGTCAACATTGCTGCCATATTTAATGCTGGAACGCACATCAGCTTCCAGAGTAGAGGCCTGAGCCAATACTCGATCACCTTCAGCGCTAATAACCTGGGCATAAATGTGATTATTGGTGCGGAAAACGCACAATCTCACTTTGTTCAGAGCTGCAATTTTGGCACGGGTTTTACGTGCACGACGCAGTCTTGCTACATTTTTATCCATCAGTGAGCCTCAATTATTTTTTCTTGGTTTCTTTAATAACGACGCGCTCATCAGCATAACGTACACCTTTACCTTTGTAAGGTTCTGGCGGACGGAATCCACGAATTTCAGCGGCCACCTGCCCTACCACCTGCTTATCAGCACCGGCAATAATTACTTCGGTAGCTGAAGGAGTTGTGGCAGTGATACCTTCTGGTAATTCATAGTTAATCGGATGAGAGTAACCCAAAGAAAGGTTCAATACTTTACCTTGAGCCTGAGCGCGATAACCTACACCAATCAGTTGCAGTTTTTTCTCAAAACCACTGCTTACGCCTACAACCATGTTGTGTAATAACGCACGTACAGTACCAGACAATGCATTTGCTTTTGTACTGTTGTCGTTAGCGGTAATAACCAACTGGCCATCATTCAGTGCTACATTTACTTCAGCGTGTTGATGCAGGGATAATTCGCCGTTTTTACCTTTAACGATAATAGCCTCTGGAGAAAACTTAACGTCAACGCCAGCCGGAACCACTACCGGATGTTTTGCAATTCGAGACATGTTTTCCCCTTAGGCAACCACGCACAATAACTCACCGCCAATACCATTGGCACGGGCTTTACGGTCAGTCATTACGCCTTTAGAAGTGCTCACAATCACAACGCCCAAACCATTCATTACAGAAGGGATGTCGTTGGAACCTTTATACACACGCAGACCAGGACGTGATACGCGTTGAATGCGTTCAATCACAGGCTGACCAGCGTAGTATTTCAATTGTATTTCCAATGTCGCCTTGGTTTCAGCAGATACAACGAAGTCTTCTACATAACCTTCCTCTTTCAAAACTTTGGCGATAGCCACTTTTAATTTGGAAGAAGGCATGTTTACAGTAGCTTTATTCGCACGCTGAGCGTTGCGAATGCGGGTCAACATATCGGAAATAGGATCATGCATACTCATATTTTATACTCCTATTACCAGCTGGCTTTGATTACGCCCGGAATTTCACCACGCATGGCGATTTCACGGATTTTGGTACGGGCCAAGCCGAATTTACGGAAATTACCACGCGGACGACCAGTCAAAGCGCAGCGACGACGTTGACGAATCGGAGCAGCATTACGCGGAATAGCCTGTAATTTCAGGCGTGCCTGAAATTGCTCTTCATCAGTCGCATTGGCATCATTGATGATAGCGAAAATGGCTTCGCGTTTGGCAGCATATTTTTTTGCCAAAGCTTCACGCTTCAGCTCACGATTAATAAGTGCTTTCTTAGCCATAATTAACCCTTAAACGGAAATTTGAACAGAGACAGCAGTGCTTTGGCTTCTGCATCAGTTTTAGCAGTTGTGGTAATGGTAATATTCAAACCACGCAAAGCATCGATTTTATCGTATTCAATTTCCGGGAAAATAATTTGTTCACGCACGCCCATGTTATAGTTACCACGGCCATCGAATGATTTACCATTTACGCCACGGAAGTCACGTACACGTGGCAGAGCAATGGCAATCAGGCGATCCAGAAACTCATACATACGGTCACGACGCAAGGTTACCTTACAACCGATTGGATAGTTATCACGGATTTTGAAACCTGCAATTGACTTGCGTGCTACGGTTACTACCGGTTTCTGACCAGCAATTTTTTCCAGATCACCAACTGCATGTTCCATTACTTTTTTATCGGCGACCGCTTCACCTACACCCATATTCAGGGTGATTTTTTCAATACGCGGTACTTCCATGATAGATTTGTAACCAAACTGTTTGGTCAACTCAGGAACAACAGTGGTGTTATAAAAGTCTTTTAAACGAGCCATTGATTACTCCTTAAGCTCCCACGGTGGCACCGGTAGATTTGTATACACGGGTACGTACCACTTTTCCGTCTACTGTTTCTACCTTGATACCTACGCGGTCAGCTTTTTGGGTTTCCGGATTGAAAATCGCTACATTGGAAATAGCCAATGGCGCATCTTTGGTGATTACACCACCTTCAATCCCACGCATGGGGTTAGGTTTCTGGTGACGTTTAACACGGTTAACACCGTCAACAATCACTTTATCACCCAGAACACGCACTACTTTACCCTGTTTGCCCTTATCTTTACCGGCAATGATGATCACCTGATCACCAGTTTTAATCTTTTTCATTGCAACCTCACTTACAGCACTTCAGGAGCCAATGAAACGATTTTCATGAATCGCTCAGTACGTAGCTCACGGGTTACCGGGCCAAAAATACGGGTACCAATTGGTTCCAGCTTGGTATTCAACAGCACGGCTGCATTGTTATCAAATTTGATCAGTGCTCCGTCGTTACGACGCACACCTTTAGCTGTACGTACGACCACAGCGTTATATACATCGCCCTTTTTAACGCGACCACGAGGAGCTGCGTCTTTTACGGCCACTTTGATAATGTCGCCTACAGATGCGTAGCGACGCTTAGATCCACCTAATACTTTGATGCACATTACACGGCGCGCACCAGAGTTGTCAGCCACATCTAAGATGGTCTGCATTTGAATCATGTTATTACCTTTTAAAATCCAACTTAATTTACCGCTTTCAATCAGCCTGCTACTACTTTATAGCTGTTTGAAACCATTAACGGTTCTAGTAAACCAGTCTTGGGTCCCGAAGGGAGAGCCCCGGCGATCGCCGGATACTTTCAAGAAACTGAAAGTTAAGGAACGAAGTTTACAGACAATATCCGATTGTCGCAAGACTTCGTTCCCTAATTGTAGCACATTGTTGTGTTAATTACACATTGCGTGCTTTTTCAATCAGCTCTGTTACAACCCAGCTTTTGGTTTTTGACAATGGGCGACCTTCGGAAATGACAACAACGTCACCAATACCGTATTGGTTCTGCTCATCGTGTGCATGGATTTTAGTAGAACGGCGAATCACTTTGCCATACAGCGGGTGTTTTACCTTACGTTCCACCAGTACGGTTACAGTTTTATCCATTTTGTCGCTCACGACTTTGCCCTGCAAAGTACGTACGTTTTTAGCTTCAGTCATCATTCACCATCCTTCTGGTGCAAAATGGTTTTTACACGAGCAATATTACGACGCACTTTTTTCAGCTCACTGTTTTTACCCAGCTGGCCGGTGGCATGCTGCATGCGCAGTCCAAACTGCGCTTTCAACAGGCCAACCAGTTCTTCGTTTAACTGCTCAACAGATTTGTCTTTCAATTCACTGGTTTTCATTATTGACCTACCTGGCGTTTAACAAATACGGTCTGAATCGGCAATTTGGCTGCTGCCAGCTCGAAAGCCTGACGTGCCAAAGTTTCATCTACACCATCCATTTCGTAGAGCATTTTGCCCGGCTGGATTTCGGCAATGTAATATTCCACATTACCTTTACCGCCACCCATACGTACCTGAATTGGTTTTTCAGTAATGGGTTTATCCGGGAATACGCGAATCCAGATACGACCACCACGTTTAATGTGACGGGTCATTGCACGACGTGCTGCCTCAATCTGGCGTGCAGTCAAACGACCACGACCCACAGCTTTCAGACCAAAATCACCAAAGCTAACTTTATTGCCACGAGTAGCAATACCGGTGTTGCGGCCTTTTTGCTGTTTGCGGTATTTCATTCTAGTTGGCTGCAGCATTTCGACCACCTGCCTTTCTGCTGTGTTTCTTGTCCTGTTCCGGCTTGGCCTGAATTTCACCCGGGGTTAATTCACCCTTATAAACCCAGACCTTGATACCGATAATGCCATATGTGGTTTTGGCTTCGCTAGTTGCGTAGTCAACATTGGCACGCAGGGTATGCAAAGGTACACGACCCTCACGATACCATTCGGTGCGGGCAATTTCGATACCGTTCAAACGGCCGGAAGACATGATTTTGATACCTTTAGCACCAACGCGCATGGCATTTTGCATAGCACGTTTCATGGCACGGCGAAACATTACACGTTTTTCCAGCTGTGCAGCGATATTGTCTGCAATGATTTGCGCATCGATTTCCGGTTTGCGGATTTCTTCGATGTTGACATGTACCGGCACACCCATGATTTTCTGCAAATCACGTTTTAATACTTCAATGTCTTCGCCTTTTTTACCAATTACAATCCCTGGACGGGCGCTATAAATGGTAATGCGTGCAGATTTAGCCGGACGTTCAATTACAACACGACCAACAGAAGCATTAGCCAGACGTTTACGTAAAAAATTACGTACGTCGATATCTTCTTTCAGCACTTTGGAAAAGTCGCCGCTTTTGGCAAACCACTTGGAAGACCAATCTTTATTCACTGCCAGGCGAAAGCCTGTAGGGTTAATTTTTTGTCCCATCGCTTTTCCTTAGTTGCCCACAATCACGTTGATGTGACAAGTTTGTTTCTCGATGCGATTACCACGACCTTTGGCACGCGCCTGAAAACGTTTCAGACTTGGACCTTTGTCGACATAGATGGTAACCACTTTCAATTCGTCGATATCAGCACCTTCGTTATGCTCGGCATTAGCCACAGCAGATTCCAGTACCTTTTTGATCAACTCAGCACCTTTTTTCGGGCTGAATGTCAAAATATTCAACGCTTGGGCAATATCTTTGCCTCGCACCAGATCAGCAACCAAACGGGCTTTTTGCGCAGAAATGCGGGCATTTTTATGTTGTGCACTAACTCTCATGTTTTATCCCTTATTTTTTAGCCTTCTTGTCAGCCAGATGGCCTTTGAAGGTACGGGTCAATGAGAACTCACCTAATTTGTGACCAACCATATTGTCGCTGATGAATACTGGCACGTGGGTACGGCCGTTGTGTACAGCAATGGTCAGACCGATAAAATCAGGCAGAATAGTGGAACGACGTGACCAGGTTTTAATCGGGCGCTTGTCGTTAGTAGCACGAGCCGCATCGACTTTTTTCAGTAAATGCAGGTCGACATATGGGCCTTTTTTTAATGAACGAGCCATATCAGTTAACCTTTATTTGAGTAACGGCGGCGAACAATCATGTTGTTCGTGCGTTTATTACGACGAGTACGATAGCCTTTGGTTGGTGTACCCCATGGGCTAACCGGTTCACGAGCTTCACCAGTACGGCCTTCACCACCACCATGCGGGTGATCTACCGGGTTCATTACCACACCGCGTACGGTAGGACGGATACCGCGCCAGCGCTTGGCACCGGCTTTACCCAGTTTTTGCAGGCTTTGTTCTTCGTTGCCTACTTCACCAATGGTGGCACGGCAGTCAACGTGAATTTTACGTACTTCGCCAGAACGCAGACGCAACTGGGCATATACACCTTCTTTAGCCAACAGTACGGCAGATGCGCCAGCTGAGCGAGCAATCTGAGCACCTTTACCCGGTTTCATTTCGATACAGTGGAGCGTTGTACCAACCGGAATATTGCGAATTGGCAGATTATTACCAGCCTTGATTGCCGCTTCGGAACCAGAAACCAGTACGGCACCTACCTGTACATTGCGCGGAGCAATAATGTAACGGCGTTCACCATCGGCGAAACACAACAGTGCAATGTGTGCAGTACGGTTTGGATCGTACTCAATGCGTTCTACTTTGGCAGCAATACCGTCTTTGTCGTTACGTTTGAAGTCTACAACACGGTAATGATGTTTATGGCCACCACCTTTATGACGGGTGGTAATCCGTCCACCGTGGTTACGACCTGCGGTTGAAGACTGTTTTTCCAATAATGGTGCATATGGTGCACCTTTGTGCAAGCCTTCTGTTACCACGCGTACCATGCCGCGACGGCCAGCAGAAGTCGGCTTCATTTTAACAATAGCCATAGTGCTTATTCCTTATCTGCAGAAGCGGCAGCAGATTCGATGTCCAGCTCTTGACCAGCCGCCAGGCTGACATAAGCTTTTTTCACATCACTGCGCTTACCGATGGTACGGCCAAAACGTTTACTTTTGCCTTTAATGAGGGTGGTGGCTACAGAATCCACTTTTACATTAAACAACAGTTCCACAGCAGCCTTGATTTCTGGCTTGGTGGCGTTTGGCAATACTTTAAACGTCATCTGGTTGCGTTTTTCAGCCAGCATGTTGCTTTTTTCAGAAACAACAGGAGCCAAGAGCACTTGCATTAAACGTTGTTGATTCATACCCATTGCTCCTCAAGTTGTGCAACTGCTGCTTTGGTAAGCACTACTTTCTTAAAGCGTAACAGATTGTACGGATCAGTTTGCTGTGCTTCCAGAACCAGTACATTCGGCAGGTTGCGGCTAGACAAGTAAACGTTTTCATCCAGCTGTTTGGTGATGAATAATACCTGCTCCATACCCAGATTTTTTACCTGTTCGGCAAACGCTTTGGTTTTAGGTGTAGCAGCAGACAATTCATCAATAACAAACAGGCGTTCGTCACGTACCAGCTGAGACAGGATGGCAGCCATACCCGCGCGGTACATCTTGCGATTTACTTTCTGGGTAAAGTTTTCATCTGGTTTATTCGGGAACGCACGACCACCACTGCGCCACAGCGGAGAAGATGTCATACCGGAACGGGCGCGGCCAGTTCCTTTCTGACGCCATGGCTTTTTAGTAGAGTGTTTTACTTCGGCACGAGTCAACTGTGAACGGTTACCGGAGCGGGCATTGGCCAGAAAGGCAGTAACCAGCTGGTGAACCAGATCTTCATTGTATTCACGTGCAAACAATGCGTCAGAAGCAGCAACTGCACCTGCAACCTGACCTTGAGCATCAATTAATTTCAGTTCCATTACGCACCTACCTTCACGCTCGGACGCACGACAACGTCGCTGTTAACCGCACCGGGCACTGCACCTTTCACCAGCAACAGCTGACGTTCGGTATCTACGCGTACGATTTCCAGATTCTGGATGGTGGATTTAACGTTACCGTACTGACCAGCCATACGTTTACCTGGGAATACGCGACCCGGATCCTGTGCCATACCGGTTGAACCTGGCACACGATGGGAACGGGAGTTACCGTGAGAAGCACGCTGAGAACCAAAATTGTGACGTTTGATGGTGCCAGAAAAGCCTTTACCTTTGCTGGTACCAGTGACATCAATCAACTGACCTGCTGCAAAAATGCTGACATTAATTTCAGCACCCGCAGACAATTCAGCCAATTTTTCTTCAGAAACGGCAAATTCTACCAAGCCACGACCGGCTTCAACACCAGCTTTGGCAAAGTGACCTGCCTGCGCCTTGCTGACGCGATTGGCTTTTTTCTGACCGAAAGTCACCTGTACGGCAGTGTAGCCGTCGGTAGCTTCGGATTTGAGTTGAGTGACGCGGTTAGCAGACATGTCTAGTACAGTTACTGGAACTGAAGCGCCGTTCTCATCGAACACGCGCGTCATGCCTACTTTGCGCCCAACCAGACCTAAAGTCATAGTTATTTCCTTTTATAAAGGGACCAATTACGATTGATTGGCCTCGCACAAATAAAGAATCTTGCCGACGTAAAATCGGCAAGATGGCGATAGTATCATGTTTATTCTGCCTGAATCAATTTTTTATGCAAGTAAAGCACGGATTTTTAGATAAAAAAACAACGCTTATGTTTTATATATGACTGCTTATGCGGTTTTTTGGATTTTTCTGCCATCATATATACATTTAATACAATATGATTTTTTGCTTTTGGCAAATTTTATCTGGTTAACTCATCGGTGATATTTTGCAGAAATTGGAGCCGCTCCGGTTTCAGTTTTCCATCTGCCACAGCCTGCTTAAGGGCGCAGCCTGGTTCCTGACGATGGCTGCAATTATGAAAACGGCACTGTCCAATATACTGGCGCATATCGGGGAAATAATGTAGCAAATCGCTCACCTGCAAATGGTGCAGACCAAATGCCTGTAAACCGGGAGAGTCGATAAGCTGACTGTGTGCATCCAGATCATACAATTGTGCATGGGTTGTGGTATGACGGCCGGAATCCAGTGCTGCTGAAATGGCACCTACCCGTGCCTGTTCATTACCCAGCAAGGCATTGGTTAATGTAGATTTACCCATACCAGACTGGCCTAACAGGATTGCACATTCTCCCTGCAAATGCTGACGCAACGCGGCTACATCACACAAAGCACTGATATTTATCACCTCATAGCCTAAACCCTGATAAAACACCAATTTTTCCAGCCATTGCGCATTCTGGGGCAAATCTGCCTTGTTTAATATTATTAGTGGCGGTATGTTTGCTGCTTCTGCGGCCAGTAGTGCGCGCTGTAACAGTAATTCACTCGGAGTGGGTACAGCGGCCAGTACGATTAGCATCAACGTCACATTGGCAGCAATGAGCTTGCTGCGCGTGGCATCCTGACGGTAAAGCAGGCTGCGCCGTGGTAAGTAATCTTCAATCACAGCCTGCTGCTGATTGATATGCCCGATATGAACCTCATCACCGCAGGCAAAATCAATTCTTTTTTTACGGGTAGTAGCTTCATAAATTTTACCAGCAGACGTGCGTACTATAAAGCGTCGTCCAAAACTAGTGATAATCTGCGCTGTCAACAACTCATTTATTTGCTGCACCATACTTAATCTGCCTTTGTGGCTGCCTGCAATGCAGCAATGCGTTCCCGCGCACCTGGGTGTGAATCGTAAAACCGCGAATACCAGATATCACTAACCAGACTGGCTGCATTGGTACGATAAAGTTTGGTTAAGGCCTGAATCAAATCATTGGCATTAGCATATTTTGCCGCAAATCGGTCTGCTTCAAACTCATTCTTGCGCGACAATACACTTGCTAATGGTGAAAACGGGAAGGTAAAAACCGGCAGCACCAGCATAAATAATAATAAAGCCATGGCATGGCTGGGTTCATGTACACCTAAACCAAGATAAAAGCCCGACTGTGGTAATAACCAGCCCAAAACTGCAAATACGATTAACGCCAGTATAAATGTGACAATCATCTGTTTAAATACATGTTTATGCGCAAAATGCCCCAACTCATGTGCCAGAACTGCCTCAACTTCGCTTATCTGCATATCTTTCAACAAGGTATCAAAAAATACTATACGTTTGTGTTTTCCCAACCCCGTAAAATAAGCGTTGCCATGCCCGCTGCGTTTGGAACCATCCATAACAAAAATACCATCACTGTGAAAACCTGTACGTTGCAACAGATTTTCGATTCGTGTGCGCATTACATCATCTTTCAATGGTTCAAACTTATTGAAAAGCGGAGCAATCCATTTGGGAAATGCCCACATCAGCAACAGAGAAAAAATTACCCATACTAACCACACAACCAGCCACCAAACGCCACCAAGCCAGTGTGCCTCAATCAGGGTTTGCATCAAAAAAAGAACAATATACACTAAGGGTAAACCAACAATAATGGCTAACAGGCAACCCTTGAACTGATCAGCAAAAAATGTGGCCAATGTCATTTTATTAAAGCCAAATTTAGCTTCCAGACAAAAGCTGCGATACCAGGCCATTGGCCAGCCCAGAACCATGTTAACCAGCGCAAATAAACCAATAAGTACGATTCCTTGGGCAATATTATAATGTACCCATTTCTGACTTAAACGCGCCAGCAAATCCAGCCCGCCACCGATTGTGAACAGCAGCAATAATAACGCCTGAAACAGAATTTCATAACGTGCCAGACGTTGCTTGGCCAAAGTATAATCTGCCGCTTTCTGATGTTCCGCCAGTGATACACTTTGTGCAAAAGCCGCAGGTACATGGTTACGATGCGCCAACACAGCCTTGCTCTGGCGCACAGACAGATACAGCTGGACACATGTACTGCATACAAAAAAGAGTAAAAACAGCATATAAACTGTTTGGACAGAAAGATAAAACGCCATAAAAATACACTATGCTTGAAAATAATAATTGTAGCGGAGTTTATCCATTACTGGTTAATAAAGCAGCACAATAATCGGTGATCAGCCAGATATCACCACGATTACCAGTATTAATAATGATGTGTTCTGCCTGAATATAATCTTGTGGCTGTACCGAATACCAGTTACACCAGAATGATAAAATAATCTGTCTGTATAATACTCATGCAAATCAATCGGTTTTATCAGTTGCAACTTATCTTCTTTTAAAACGATTACAGCGACTCAATTGATGGCACATTTGCAGGTAAAAAATGAGGTTAAACTATCAACCATAACAGAAAAAAGCTAAAATGATGTTTTATTATTAATCAAGATTAAAATATGCAAAACGATAAAAATCTTGCCTGGCTGGATATGGAAATGACCGGATTAAATCCAGATACTGACCGGATTATAGAAGTGGCCATGATCATTACCGATAGTGACCTGAATGTACTGGCACAATCTGAAGTACTGGTTATTCACCAGCCTGACAGTATTATTGATCACATGGATAAATGGAATACTGCCACCCATACCCGTACTGGTCTGGTGGATAAGGTAAAAGCATCTACTCTGACCGAAGCTGAGGCCGAAGACAAATTGCTGGCCTTTATCAGTGAGTGGATACCGGAAAAAGCTTCACCAATGTGTGGCAATTCCATTCATCAGGATCGCCGCTTTATGGTGCGCTATATGCCACGGCTGGAAGCTTACTTCCACTATCGAAATCTAGATGTATCGACATTGAAAGAATTAGCTAAACGCTGGAACCCTGCCGTTGCCAAAGGTGTCAGCAAAAAGGGCGCACATCAGGCTCTGGATGATATTAAGGAAAGCATTGAAGAAATGGCCTATTACCGCGAACATTTCTTAACTATATCGGCCTGATTTTGTAGACTGCGCCATTAATTTTTGCTGAAATCAACACCAGTTATGATGAATCCATCCTGTCCTATTAATCAGACAGCCATTTGGGCACAGCTGCATCAACACCAGCGAAGTACCCGTTTTTTGCATATGCGCGATTTATTTCGGCAACAGCCAGATCGTTTTGCACAAATGCATGAGCAATTAAATGGCCTGCTACTGGATTACAGCAAAAATCGCATCACTGAAGATACTCTGACGTTATTAATTGAACTGGCAAACATTGCCGATGTACGTGGCTGGACTGATAAGATGCGCCGTGGCGATAAAATCAATATCAGTGAAAACCGTGCCGTGCTGCATACAGCACTTAGGCTGCCACCATACGCTAAAGTATATGTCGACAATCACAATATCGTACCGGATATTCATTGTGAACTCGAACGTGCCTACAGCTTTGCCGAATCAGTGCGCAATGGTGAATATGTAGGCGCTCATGGTGAGCGCATTACCGATATTATCAATATTGGTATTGGTGGTTCCCATCTTGGTCCAGAAATGGTCACACTGGCATTGCGTCCATTTCAGCAGACGGGGCTAAATATCCATTATGTCGTCAATGTTGATGGTGCCAATTTAATGCAGGTACTGGACAGCGTTAATCCGGCTACTACCATTTTCATTATTGCCAGTAAATCTTTCACCACACCTGAAACTTTGCTTAATGCGCAAACCGCACGCAACTGGTTTCTACAGCAGGGGATGCGCGAAGCCGATATCAGCCGTCATTTTACTGCCATTACCAGTGCTGTTGATAAAGCACAGGCCTTTGGCATTACTTTGGAACATATATTTACTATGTTCGACTGGGTAGGAGGCCGCTATTCCGTCTGGTCTACTATTGGTCTATCGGTAATTTGTGCTATTGGTAAAGAAAATTTCCAGAATTTTCTTGCTGGTGGACGGGCGATGGATGAACATTTTTTTCATGCGCCTTTACGACATAATATCCCGGTATTACTTGGCCTGATTGGTTTGTGGTATCACACCTTTTATACCACTACCAGCCATGCCATTATTCCTTATGATCATGGGCTACGCCGTCTGGCCGCACATTTGCAGCAGCTGGACATGGAAAGTAATGGTAAACAGGTAAGCCGTTATGGTGAGCGTCTGGACTTTGATACTGGCCCGATTATCTGGGGTGAAGAAGGTGTTAACTGCCAGCATGCTTTTTTCCAGCTGCTTCATCAGGGGCCACGACTAATTTCCTCTGATTTTATTGTTCCGATCAACAGTTTTTACCATGTCAGTACCCAGCATAAAGTTCTGGTAGCCAATGCCTTTGCTCAGACTGAAGCATTAATGCGTGGGAAAACATTGACAGAAGCATATGCAGAACTTGTTCATCTTGACAATAAATATCGTGATATCATGGCACCACAGAAAGTATTCCCCGGCAATCAGCCTTCCAATACACTGCTACTGGATGAAATCAACCCATTTAATCTGGGTATGCTACTGGCCATGTATGAACATAAAGTGTTTGTACAGGGAGTAATCTGGGGGATTAATTCGTTCGATCAGTGGGGTGTGGAATACGGCAAAGTTTTGGCCAAAAATATTGAGCCGGAGTTGAGCACAGGCGACCCGCTACACCATGATGCTTCTACTAACGGCCTTATTAACTATTTTAGAAAACATCACCATGACACAAACCTTGCTTGATATCACCACCAAACTGGATGCACTGGGGCATACCGTCACCTGCGCCGAATCGTGTACTGGTGGCCTGCTGGCAGCAGAACTCACCCGTCTACCGGGCAGTTCCAGCTGGTTTAATATCGGTTACATTACTTATAGTAATCAGGCTAAACAGCAACTGCTTAATGTTAATGATACAACTTTGCGCCATTATGGTGCTGTTAGTGAAGAATGTGTGCGCGAAATGGCTTTAGGTGCATTGATTGATGCCAAGGCGGATTATGCCCTTTCTGTTTCCGGTATTGCAGGGCCAGCTGGTGGCAGTGCTGAAAAACCTGTAGGCACTGTATGGTTTGGACTGGCAACCAAACAACGCATCTGGGCCAAACATCACCAGTTTAATGGTGATCGTGATATGATTCGAACACAGGCAGTAGAATATGCATTGCGTTTTTTACGTCAGTATTTATACCGCTAGGCTGGATTATATCAAGCAAAAAATTGAACAGATAAATTAAAACTGGCTGGTTATTCAAAACCGGCCAGTTTTTCATTTCTTAGTTCGCAAAGTTAACCGTTTTTATTCAATATGCTCGCCATGGATACTCACGTCCATACCTTCGCGTTCTGCATCATGGTCAATACGTAAACCGCGACACGCAATTGCTACAATTTTAAGAATCAGATAAGTCATTATCACACTATACACAATGGTAATGACTACATCCTTAATTTGTACCAGTAGCTGAGTGCCAATCGTGGCTTCTCCGCCAAAAATGGCATTACTGAACAGCAAACCAGTTAGAATTGAACCCACAATACCACCAAAGCCATGAATACCAAAAGCATCAAGTGAGTCATCATAACCAAATCTGCGTTTTAAAAATACCGCAGCAAAATAAGCAGCAATAGCCGTTACCACGCCAATCACCAGCGCTGCCTGTGGGCCAACAAAACCAGCAGCAGGTGTAATTCCCACCAGACCGGATACGGCACCGGAAGCCATCCCTAAAGCAGATGGCTTATGCCCGGCCAGTTTTTCACACAACATCCACGTTAGTGCAGCCGCCGCGGCAGCCACTTGAGTAACTGCCATGGCCATACCAGCAGAAGCATCCGCAGCACCGGCAGAGCCGGCATTAAAGCCAAACCAACCCACCCATAGCATGGCAGCACCGGTTAAAGTTAACACCATATTATGTGGTGCCATCACATCTTTACCATAACCCAGACGTTTACCAATCACCAATGCGGCTACCAAACCGGCAATACCGGCATTAATATGTACCACTGTTCCACCGGCAAAATCCAGAACTGGCGTATGTGTATCAGCCATAAAACCGCCGCCCCAGACCCAATGACAAACTGGCGCATAAACAAAAATTACCCAGAGACCGGAAAACAATAATAAGGCTGAAAATTTCAAACGCTCAGCAAAAGCTCCGGTTACAATAGCAGTAGATATAATTGCAAAGGTCATTTGAAAAAACATAAATACCGACTCGGGAACAGTACCGTCTCCATTAACAATGGTAGTCATCTCTCTGGTTTGATCCAATCCCATACCACCAAGCATAAAACGGTCAAAACCACCAATAAATGCGTTACCCGGCGTAAAAGCAAATGAATAGCCTATTATCATCCACAGTACACTTACCAACGCAGCAACCACAAAACTGTGCATCATGGTGCCTAGCACATTTTTTTTGCGTACCATCCCACCATAAAATAACGCTAATCCAGGCACTGTCATCAATAATACCAGTACCGCAGAAGTCATTACCCATGCCGTGTTACCCGCGTTTATCTCCGACAGTGGCCGCCACCAGCTGGACAAATCAGCAGCCAATAGCGGTAATGGCAATAACAGTACTGCGGGTATAACACAGTTTTTAATCCGATTCATTTTCTCTCCCTTATTGATTATCTGCTACTGTCTATACAGCTGCTGAGCCTGACTCACCGGTGCGGATTCGCACCACCTCATCTACAGGTGAAACAAAAATCTTGCCATCACCCACTTTACCCGTTCTAGCACTGGTAATAATGGCTTCAACAGCACGCTCTACCAGCTCATCCACCAGCACAATTTCTATTTTGATCTTGGGTAAAAAGTCCACTTCATATTCAGCACCGCGATAGATTTCGGTATGACCCTTTTGTCGGCCAAAACCTTTCACTTCGCTTACTGTCATTCCCTGCACCCCTATTTCAGCCAGAGCTTCGCGGACATCATCCAGTTTGAAAGGTTTAATCATCGCTGTGATTTTTTTCATATAACACCTCTTTATTGAAACCAACTATCTATCGTCAACCAAACATTCCGAAGTAGTAAACTACCCAGTTTCACTTAACTATGCAGTTCGGTTTACAGCAATCAACAGTAACTCATCAAACCTTACATCTTTCTTTTAAATTTGCAAAGATGTATCAAAATTACTGGTGTATTGATTTCTGCTTTTTGTTGTTTTGTTCATTATCAACTACTGTCATAATTCCTGTACAAGCCACAGAACATAGTAAATACAATTAAGAAGATATAAAATCCAGAATATCAATTATGGATATTAATTCACGCCTACCAATGATTGCCCGTACTTTGTTTCTGCAGATGCTATCATTTGGTTCTAATTACATCTGCCAAAAAAATCTGTACAGATGTTATAAAACTACATATAGCCATTAAATAGCTAATCATTCTGACTAATGATACTTACAAGTGGCATACATCAAACAGTTACTATCAGGTATAATTGCACGCTAACAGCAAAATAAATACATACACATCATTGAGACTTTTGTTTCTGTCAAGAGGCCAACATGCTAATTTGCAATCCATATGAAATTGTTATTCAGGGCATGACAAATAATAATAAACGTTTTCGCCCTAGCGACTGGGCTGAACGTCTGTGCGGAGTCCTGTCTTCTTTTGATCAGGGACACCGTCTGTCCTACCATCAGTGGGTTCGGCCGATTCTGGTAGACAATATCCGCTGTGTTGCCGTCGACCGCAAACTGGAACAAATCAGCGCTACTGCTTTTAATTTCCTGATGGATTTTGCCCGTGACAATGATTTACGTATTCTGGATTGCAAAGCCTTATTAGAAGAGCAGGAACATACTCAGATTCCATTAAAAAACGCAATCAAACAGGAAAATTCCATACAACAAGCAACCGTTACCGACCAGTCAGCAACAAACACAGCAACAAAAAATATCATTACATCATTACGGGAGCTTACACCAGAGGAAGATACTGCCGCATTCCCTGCACTACACCGCCTGCATACTTATATTCGTGGTATTGGACAATTTCAAGAACTGATACAGACCCAACGAGCGGAAGGCTATCGCCTATTAGGCATATTCGAAGAAGGCAAACAAAATGCCGTAACCATTTGTGGTTTCCGCATACAAACCACCCTGATAGCAGGAAAACACCTGAATATCGAAGATTTTGGCAGCTACCATCAGCCTATTGCTGACAGCGATATCCATACAATATTAACTGAACTGAAAAAAATTGCTCATCAAGAACACTGCACCAGCATTCATGCAAACTCCAGCGTAGCGACAGACAGCAATAATATACATCATCTATATCTCAAGCATGGCTTCACATTAAATAGTCACCTATTCACCTACCAATTAACTTGAACATCACAATCTCAGAGATAATCCAAACTTAACAAGGATAAATCTGATTTGGATTTATCCTTGTTAAACAAAAATTTAAATAAGAATTAAAACATCAGCCATCACCTAACAAAGTAATCTTAACGAAACAAATACCACATCAAATACAGATTACAACTTAATTAAATTTAAATTAACTCAACCTAGTCTAGCAAAACAATGGGAATCATAGATAACATAACGAAAACGCTCCAAGAAGATTTATCAGGGGCAAGATAAGAATAAACTTCAGGATGTAACCAACGTTGTTATCGACAATATTGCCAGTGCCTACAATGAAAATTCTCCCGAGTTTATCTATTTTGTTATCCTCTATAATATTTTTAATGAATTTCTTGAAGATATTTCAGAAGGTGTCTTGCCCAACGAAGCTACTGGATTTAAAAGTAGCAAAATCTGGAATATGCTGTTCAACTTCCAAAAAGATGCGGCCTTAGCAATCATCAATAAGCTTGAAAAACATAATGGTTGCATTTTAGCTGACAGTGTTGGACTGGGTAAAACATTTACAGCTTTATCAGTAATTAAATATTATGAAAACCGAAATAAGTCTGTGCTGGTATTATGTCCCAAAAAATTGAACAATAACTGGAACACTTACAAAGCAAATTACATTAATAACCTCATTGCCGAAGATCGATTACGTTATGACGTGCTTTTCCATACGGATCTTAATCGCCTTACCGGTAAATCAAACGGCATAGATTTAAACCGGATTCATTGGAATAATTACGACTTTGTAGTGATTGACGAATCACATAACTTCCGTAATGGCGGCCGATTATCTGGCAAAGACAACGAAAAAGAAAATCGATACCTAAAACTACTTAATCAAGTGATCCGAAAAGGAGTCAAAACCAAAGTATTGATGCTTTCTGCAACACCTGTTAATAATCGTTTCAATGATTTAAAAAATCAACTAGCCCTTGCTTATGAAGGCAAAACCAGCCATATCGATGAAAACCTCCATACTCATCGATCATTGGATGAGATTTTTAAGAATGCACAAAAAGCATTTAATATTTGGAGTAAACAAGATACAGCCGAAAGAACAACTGAAAATCTACAACGAATGCTGGATTTTGACTTTTTCCAAGTACTGGACTCTGTTACGATTGCCCGTTCACGCAAACACATTCAAAAATATTACGATACCACCGATATAGGAACTTTTCCAACCAGGCTCAAGCCTATTTCAGTAAGACCAAAACTAACAGATTTAGCTAACGCAATAATTTATAAAGAGATTTTCGAACAATTAATGTTACTGAATCTATCAATATATACGCCAACACACTTTATCTTACCAAGTAAAATGGAAAAGTATGCAGAAATATATGAGGACAACACAATCAATGTAGGGTTTACCCAGGCAAATCGAGAACAAGGGATTCGTCGTTTAATGGCAATCAACTTGATGAAACGACTGGAAAGCTCAGTATTCTCATTTAATCACACATTAGAGCGTATAAAAAACTTCATTCAGCAAACAATAGCCACCATTGAATCTCATCATCAAAGTATCAAAAAAGAAATCGACCTACCCGATATCACCAATTTCAATGATTTTGATGAAGATGAACAAAATAATGAACTATTTACATTTGGCAAAAAAGTAAAAATTGCCTTAGCCGATATGGATTATCTCTCATGGAAACACTGTTTCACTAAAGATTATGAAATCTTATCCTTATTAACTCATATGGTAAGTGACATCACAGCAGAATATGATCTTAAATTACAAAATTTGCTTGCCACCATTAAAAACAAGCAACTAAACCCCATTAACAACAATAACAAAAAAGTGATTATATTTACCGCTTTTGCCGATACAGCAAGCTATTTGTTTGATCACGTTAGCGAGTATGTACAAAATAACTTTTCCCTACATACCGCAATGATAACAGGTTCGGTTGACGGAAGATCTACTGTGCCAAAGTTGCATTGTGACTTAAACACAGTTTTAACCTGCTTTTCACCCAAATCAAAAGATAAACACCTGTTAATGCCGAATAACACTCATGAAATTGATATATTGATTGCGACCGATTGCATCTCTGAAGGGCAAAACTTACAAGATTGTGATTATTTAATAAATTACGATATACACTGGAATCCGGTACGAATCATACAACGTTTTGGACGCATTGATCGTATAGGCAGCCAAAATCAGACAACTCAGCTAGTTAACTTTTGGCCAGAGGTTACCTTAGATGAATATATCGATCTGAAAGCCAAAGTAGAAACTCGCATGAAAATTGTCGACATGACCGCAACAGGTGATGACAATATTTTAAGTGAAGAAGAAAAATCCGATTTAGCCTACCGTAAAGCACAGCTCAAACGCTTACAAGACGAAGTGGTTGATATTGAAGATATCACAAATAGCATATCAATCTTGGATTTAGGCTTAAATGAATTTAGACTTGATTTGCTGGAGTATATCAAAAACCATCCTGAGCTTGATAAAACACCGTATGGATTACATGCAGTCTTACCAGCTTCACCAGATATACCCGCAGGTGTTATTTATATATTAAAAAATCGGGCAAACAGCATTAATATTAATAATCAAAATCGACTTCATCCATTTTACATGGTGTATGTAGCTAATAATGGCGAAGTTATTTGTGATCATTTATCTCCAAAACAATTACTTGATAAAATACGCTTACTTTGCAAAGGCAAAACAGAACCCATTGCAAAATTGTATCAGCACTTTAACAAAATCACAGCCGATGGCAGTAATATGACTCATTTTTCACAACGACTTGGTGATGCCATAAATTCAATTATTGAAGTAAAAAAACACAGTGATGTTGATAACTTTTTAAACGGTAACTCAGTTAGTTTTGTTACCGATAGTATAAAAGATTTAGATGACTTTGAATTAATATGCTTTTTAGTTATCAGTGAAGCACAAAATAAGGTAGCATAATGCTTGGCCTGCCACAAACAACAGAAATAAACCAACAACTAGCTAAAAAAACAATCTTCACAAAGTTTCAACTGAACAATGCGGCTAGGCAAAAAATAGATGCGGATATAGCTAAAATTACTCTTGTTAACGAGGTTTCAGCAGCAAAGATAAATCTCGCAGCAGGAAACAGCATCAATGCTTTTTTCGTGGCACAGGTACAACTAAAAAAAATCGATTTTAATGAAACGAGCCTTGTTTTATTATCCAAACTAATACCGCAAAATATACTATTTATTTTGCAATATGCCGAACAGGCTAAATTGGCCGTTTTTCAACATAAATTGATACAAAGCGATTGGCAAACTAAAGAAGAATTACACATTGAATTAAAAGGATTAAATCTTGATAATGTATGGCAAAACATCATTCAACAAATCGGCAAATTCGACATTGAGCAAGGCAATAGCCTTGAGCAGCAGATTATCATTGCTGATAAAAGACAAAAACTGATTTTAAATATTGCACATCTTGAAAAGCAAGCAAGAAAAGAGCTACAGCCTAAAAAAGCTTTTGAATTGGTGCAAAAAATCAACCAATTGAAGCAAGAATTAAAGGATTTTTAAATGGATAAATTAAAGATGCATTCACTAAATAAAGTGGATGAAAATATCAAAAAAATCGGTGCACAATTCCCGAACTGTATTACTGAACGCAAAAACCAACAGGGTGAAGTGGAATACGCTATTGATTTTGATCTGCTCAAACAGGAACTCTCATCAGTCATTGTTGAAGGCAGAGAAGAGCGTTATCAATTTACTTGGCCTGACAAAAAGAAATCGATTCTACTTGCTAATGCGCCCATTGCCAAAACCTTACGACCTTGCCGTGAAGAAAGTGTTGATTTTGACAATACCGAAAATTTATATATTGAAGGTGATAATCTTGAAGTACTAAAACTATTGCAGGAAACTTATCTTGGCAAAGTCAAAATGATCTATATCGACCCGCCTTACAATACCGGTAATGATTTTGTTTATGAAGATGATTTTGCGCAAAATACCTCTGAATACCTTGAAAACAGTGGGCAATTTGATGATGAAGGCAACCGTTTAGTAAAAAATACAGAAACCAATGGCCGCTTTCATACTGATTGGCTGAATATGATTTATCCACGTTTAAAACTCGCCAGAGATCTATTAACTGATGATGGCGTGATTTTTATTAGTATCGGTGTTAATGAACAAGAAAATTTGAAAAAAATTTGTGATGAGATTTTTGGTTCAAGTAATTTTATTTCTACTTTAGTGTGGAAAAGTGGCAGAACTGCTGCTGCACATTTTACTAATGAACATGAATATATTATTTGTTTTTCAAAAAATAAACAATGTCTGCCTTTATTTACTTATGACGGTAAAGATCTTACATCGGATAGAACAATTAAAAAACCATCTAGTAAAAACCCTATATCACTGATAAATTTTCCAGCTGGAATGGATTTTGAATGTGATGACAAAATCTTCCCTAATCAATTTGGTGATAAAGAGCCTGTAAGAATAGTAAAAGGTATTTTTGAATGTAAAAATAAAAAGCTAGCTAACGATGTAACAATAGAAGCAGCTTGGGCTATGAAGGATATGATCGAGAACTGGTTGAAAGGAAATGAAGTAATTGACCAGAAAGGACAATTAGTAACGAGATTTTTTTTCAAATCTAATGGTGTTTTACAATATGAAAAGCAAAAAGGTACTATTCATCCTAAATCGATCATTAATGACATAACTACTAAGCAAGGAACAAAATCTATAGAAGAACTTTTAAGTACTAGCTACTTCAATTACCCAAAACCAATTGAATTAATTTCTTTTCTAAGCAACATTATAACAAAGTCAAATGATTTAGTATTAGACTTCTTCTCAGGTTCCTCTACTACCGCCCACGCTGTTATGCAACTCAATGCAGAAGACGGCGGCAACCGCAAATTTATTATGGTGCAACTGCCAGAACCAACGGATGAGAAAAGTGAAGCTTATAAGGCTGGTTATAAAAATATCTGCGAAATTGGTAAAGAACGCATTCGCCGGGCAGGCAATAAAATTGCCCAAGAAAATCCACAGGCTAAATTTGATAAAGGCTTTCGCGTATTAAAGTGTGATAGCAGTAATATGAAAGAGGTTTATTACAACCCTGTTGAATATAATACCGATCTTCTTGATGTCCTGATTGACAATATCAAAGCCGATAGAACGCCAGAAGATTTATTGTTCCAAGTTATGCTGGATTTGGGGGTATTACTCTCCAGTGATATTAAACAAACCACCATTGCCGGTAAAACCGTGTTTAACGTAGCAGATAACTTTTTAATGGCTTGCTTTGATACAGACATTAATGACGAAGTCATCAAGACTATTGCCAAACAAAAACCCTACTATTTTGTTATGCGTGATAGCTCTATGGCAAATGATAGTGTTGCCACCAATTTTGAACAAATTTTTAATACCTACAGCCCTGAAACCAAGAGGAAGGTGTTGTAATGAAATTTAATTTTAAAATTCAGCAATATCAAACAGATGCAGTAAATGCAGTTGTTCAGGTATTTAACGGGCAAGGTTTTCGTAGTCTAACTTATGTACGTGATTTAGGTAAAGCACCTACTCAGGCTGAAATGACTTATGAAACTGATTCAAGTTATACATCAGATGACAACGCAATCGATATCGGTTTTAAAAATGAAATTATTTCGTTAAACGATAACGAGTTACTCGCTAATATTAAAAAAATACAAAATTTAAACAATATTAAACAGTCGGCTGATTTAATTAAAAACTTAGGTCGGTGTAGTCTTGATATTGAAATGGAAACCGGTACCGGTAAAACCTATGTTTACCTCAAAACCATGTTTGAACTGAACAAGCATTATGGCTGGAGCAAGTTTATCGTTGTGGTACCCTCTATTGCCGTTCGTGAAGGTGTAAAGAAAACCTTTGAAATAACCACAGACCATTTTATGGAGCATTATGGTCAAAAGGCTCGCTTTTTTGTCTATGACAGTAAAAATTTAACGTTATTAGATAGTTTTGCTGCAAATTCGGGCATTAATGTTATGATCATTAACACCCAAGCTTTTGCTTCCTCGCTAAAAGAAGATGGCAAAAATAAAGAAGCACGAATTATTTACTCAAAACGCGATGAATTTGCGTCGCGCCGGCCGATTGATGTTATAGCGGCCAATAATCCCATTATTATTTTGGATGAGCCCCAAAAAATGGGCGGCGAAGTCACGCAAAAAGCTTTAAAAAATTTTAATCCTTTATTTTCGTTAAATTATTCTGCCACCCATAAAAAACAGAATAATCTAATTTATGTTCTTGATGCACTTGATGCATACAATAAAAGACTGGTAAAAAAAATCGAAGTAAAGGGCTTTGAAGTTAAAAATCTAAGAGGAACTGATAGCTACTTATATTTAGAACAAATCGTCTTATCCAGTAAAAAACCACCACTGGCAAAAATTGAGCTGGAAATAAATCACAGTAATGGTATCAAACGTGAAATTCGCCATTTCACTGAGGGCGATAATCTTTATTCTGTTTCAAAACAGATGCAGCAATACAAAGGATATACGGTTTCTGAAATCAATCCTCTGACTGGAATGGTCACTTTTACTAATGGTGTTTCAATTAAAACCGGTGAAGTGATAGGTGATATTTCTGAAGAAAATATGCGCCGCATTCAAATTAGAGAAACCATATTATCCCACTTTGACAAAGAAGAAAAACTGTTCAATATGGGCATTAAGTCACTATCATTATTTTTTATTGATGAAGTAGCTAAATACCGCCAATATGATGATAACAATAACGAAATATTAGGCGAATATGGCCAAATCTTTGAACAAGAATACCTAACGATTTTGCAACAATACTTAGACCAAGCCAGCAACACGCCTTATCAACGATATTTAAAGACTAAGTGTAGTGATGTAAGCCAAGTACATAAAGGCTACTTTAGTATTGATAAAAAAACCGGCAAAAGTATTGATAGCCAGTTAAAACGCGGTAGCGAATCTTCAGATGATATTTCAGCCTACGACCTGATTCTTAAAAATAAAGAACAACTGTTAAGTTTTGATGAGCCCACGCGATTTATCTTTTCGCATTCAGCTCTGCGTGAAGGTTGGGATAATCCCAATGTTTTCCAGATTTGTACATTAAAACACTCCGATAACCAAACAGCCAAACGGCAAGAAGTCGGCCGCGGACTGCGTTTATGTGTTAATCAAGATGGTAATCGCATGGATATTGAAAGTTGCGGCGAACAAATCCACGATATCAACATGTTAACAGTTATCGCTAGTGAAAGTTATACAAACTTTGTTAGTGCTCTTCAAGCCGATATCAAAACCGTTATTTATGATCGGCCAACTGTTGCCACTAGTGAGTACTTTTTCGGTAAATATGTAGAAGTTAATGGTGTATCGACCATTATCGATAAAGCAGCAGCTGATAAAATTGAATTTTATTTAATTAGTCATGGTTATGTTGATATCGAGCGTAAAATAACCGATAAATACCGCAACGATGTTTTAGTGAACTCAGTGGCACCATTACCGGATGAATTACAACTAATGGGTGACGGAATTCATCGCTTAATTCAGGCTATTTATAATGATAGCGTTTTAGATTCCATGTTTACCGATGGTCATGAAACAAAAATTAAAGATAATCCGCTTAATCACAATTTCAAAAAAGCCGAATTCCAGGCATTATGGGAGCAAATTAATCAGCAATATGCCTATACTGTTGCCTTTGATAGCGATGAATTAATCAATAAAGCAATTGCTCATATCAACGATAAGTTATTTGTCTCGCAGCTACAATACATTACTACTGTAGGTCAACTTAAAGAACAGATGACAACACAAAGTATTGAGCAAAATAATGCATTTACAACCGAAAAAACACATACTGCTACCTTAAATCATGCCCATTTTGGACAGATAAAATATGATCTGATTGGTCAAATTGCGCAAGAAGCCACATTAACCCGCAAAACAGTAGTGGCCATATTGAAGGGACTAGATTCAAAAAAACTAGATATGTTCAAGTATAATCCAGAGGAATTTATTGCTAAAACCATTAAATTAATTAAAGAACAAAAAGCAACTACGATTGTAGAACATATTACGTACAATAAAACTTCGGGCAAATATGACAGTACGATTTTCACTCAGGAAAAAAGTTCACAAAATTACGATAAAGCGTTTTCAGCGAAAAAGGCAATTCAAGATTATGTATTTACCGACGGTTTAGCCGAAAAAAGTATTGAACGCAAATTTGTTGAGGATCTTGATGCGGCAGAAGAAGTGTGCGTATATGCAAAGTTACCGAAAGGCTTTTATATTCCAACACCTGTTGGTAACTACTCACCCGATTGGGCAATTGCTTTTCATACTGGAAAAGTAAAACATATCTTTTTTATAGCTGAAACCAAAGGTTCAATGGATAGTTTAAATTTAAGGCCGATTGAGCAAGCAAAAATTTCGTGCGCTAAAAAGCTTTTTAACAAGCTTTCAACCAGTAAAGTCAAATATCATGATGTAAATAGTTATCAAAGCCTTATGAATGTAATGGATTCATTATAAATGATTGTAATTACCTCATAGTTAGCACAACAATCATATTGGAGTATTAATATTCTGAACCAATTGAGAATGTTTCTACTTTGTAGCTATATCACCTGAGTATAGTGAACTTACTGCCCTCAAGGCATCCGTTATTCTATAAAAAAACTGCATAAATCAGCTAAATCTGATCTATGCAGTTTTTTTAAATTCAAACCCAAATTATTCGGCTTCTGCCAGATAGCCACGTAATTTCTGCATTGCTTTGGCTTCAATCTGACGGATACGTTCCGCAGATACACCATACTCACCGGCAAGATCATGCAGGGTTAACCCACCATCATCTGCCAGCCAGCGACTTTCAACAATATGGCGACTGCGATCATCCAGTTTGGCCAGTGCTGTCTGCAAGCCTTCAGTCTGCAACGCATAATGTGCCTGTTGTTCCAGTACCTGTGTTGGCTCGGTAGTGCTATCAGTTAACCAGTCTATCGGCGCAAAATTATCTTCATCATCATTCTCTGCCAGCAACGACATGTCCTTGCCGGTCATGCGCTGTTCCATTTCCAGAACTTCAGAGAGCTTTACGCCCAAATCATCGGCAATCGACTGTGCTTCTTTATTACTCAATGCAGCCATGGATTTACGCATACTGCGTAAATTGAAAAACAGCTTACGCTGCGGCTTGGTGGTAGCGACACGCACCAAACGCCAGTTACGTAAAATAAATTCGTGAATCTCAGCTTTAATCCAGTGTACCGCAAACGAAAACAGACGTACGCCACGGCTTGGCTGAAAGCGTTTTACCGCTTTCATCAAACCAATATTGCCTTCCTGAATCAAATCCGCCTGATTCAGGCCATAACCATCATAACCACGTGCAATGGAAACCACGACACGCAGGTGAGATAAAATCAGTTTTTTAGCAGCCTCTAAATCCCCTTCGGTCTGGCGTACTGCCAAATCCTGCTCTTCCTCAAGGGAAAGCATAGGAATATTGTTTACGGTATGAATGTATTGCTCCAAACTACCATGCCCGGTCGGCACGGGTAATGCAAAAGCGGTATTCATGCCTGTCCTTTCTGTGTGTGCCCAGTTATTTTAATTACGCCAGCTGCAACACAATAACATGTTGTTTGTTACAGGAAAACTAGTAAATCTATAACTAAGCTAATAATTTATCATTGTAATTAAAATATGAATGTACTTCAATTACTATTTATGATTCGTTCATTATTGGTAAAATAATGTATATTGAAAATTTCGATTGTAGAAATTTATTATTATACACATCGCTATGGTTTATTCAATGGCGATAACGTCCATACACGCCGATTATTAACAGTAAAAACAAACTGATAAAGGCTAAAGGCCAGCTGCTCCCCAGCCACATATAAGGCGTATTACCCCGATAACCAGATATTTCTCCTTCCAGTACAGCAGCAGCATCAGGTTTCAGCTGTGCCACAATTTGCCCCTTGGGATTAATAATGGCGGTCATACCGGTATTGGTAGCGCGTACTATATAGCGCCCGGTTTCCAGTGCCCGTGCCTGTGACTGCTGCAAATGCTGCTGCATGGCATGTGAATGCCCGTACCAGGCCATATTACTTACATTTGCCAGCAAACTGGCCTGTCTGGCCGCCGCGATTAATTCATCACCAAAACCGTCTTCATAGCAGATATTAAAAGCAACAAGCTGATTAGCTAACTGTAATGGCGCCTGAGCAGAACCACCTTTGGAAAAGCCTGTCAGTGGCATATCCATCCAGCGATACAACCAGTCCAGCAATAGCGGTAATGGAATATACTCACCAAATGGAACCAGATGATTTTTAGCATAATAAGGTAACCCTGCTTCAGACGGGGTGGCAGTAAAATTAACCACTGCGTTCAGATAGCCGGTTCCATCTGCCGTATACTGGGGAATACCAACGGCCAATGCTGAACCATGTTTACGTGCAAGATGGGCAAATATATCCAGCTGCTCTGGTGCCATATCCTGCCGCATCACCGGAATGGCTGTCTCTGGCAGAATAACAATATTGGCACGTGTGCTGGCTATCTGATCAAGATAGCGCTGTAGGGTTGGTTGTAATAAACGCTCATCCCACTTAAGCGATTGTGGAATATTACCCTGCGCCAGTGCAACTGTTGCATGGGTACCATCTGCCTGTGTAAAGCTGCATTGTAATAAAACCGCTCCTAGCAACCACACGCTTATCAGGCTTACACCACAACCAATCTTTGCCTTGCGTTTTTTTGCCAGTAACAGTTCAGCCAGCCATGCACCACTGGCAACAGTAACCAGTGTCACCAGAAAAATACCACCTACTGGCGCAAAACCGGCTAAAGCCGAATTTGCTATCTGGCTATAGCCCCAACTACCCCAGCCAAAACCGGTTAGCGCACGTTCTCGTACAAATTCAGCCAGTGTCCATAATAGTGGTAATACCACAGTATGACAGGTTGTACTGGAGAACCTGAATTTTCCCAACAACCAGAATACCAGAGCAGGATAAATAGCCAGATAGGCCGGTAACAGCATGGTTAGTGGCCACGCTAAAAACTGTGGCAATCCGGCAATATCATGTAAGGCAATATCTATCCAGTACAGTAGTGCTGTATAGGCCGTTAGCGCCCAAAGATAAGCAGAACGAACACGCCATTGTGGCCGTGCAGTCTGTAAAATCAGTAACACGGCCAGCAAAACGGGTAACAGCCAGTAATGATAATAGGGAGCAAAAGCAAATGGCACCAGAGCTGCTGACAATAATAATAGCGGCCAGTACACCCATGCTCTTGCTAAAACAGCATAATATTTCATGCCAAAAGGATGTTGCGCAGACATATCCAGTTTATTAGTCACGTAAAGCTCCACAGCCTTTAGCCAGCCGAATCAAATCTGATTAATTACTATAGCCACTGTCAGCAAAAACTCGCATTTATTAGTCTGAACCCATATTTTCTACCTGTACTAAAGCAGTATATTTCAGAAGCAGTGCCAAACCAATGGTATTTTCATACACAACTATATCAGGTACTTAAATATTAATGAGCATTATTTTTTACAGTCACCATTAATGTCTGTAAACGCCGTGCATCGGCTCTGGCTACAGTGAAATTCAATTTACCAATGGTAATTTTTTCACCCCGTACTGGCATGTGACCTAATTCCTGAATCACCAGACCGCCAATGGTGTCTACTTCATCATCAGAATAATCGGTACCAAAAAATGTATTGATGTCTTCGATTTCTGTAACAGCATTCACGCGAAAGCGTTCAGCGGACACAGCAAAGATATTATCCGCACCATCATCTTCATCAAATTCGTCTTCGATATCGCCGATAATGGGTTCAATCACATCTTCAAATGTCACCAGTCCTGATGTACCACCATATTCGTCGACCACAATAGCCATGTGATTGCGTTGCTCACGAAATTCTTTTAGCAGCGTGTTCAGAGATTTGCCCTCAGGTACAAACACAGCCGGACGTAGTACCTGTTCTAGCTGGAAATGTTCACCTCTGCCCCAGTATTTAAGTAAATCCTTGGCATGCAGAATACCCAGAATCTCATCTTTATCCTCACCAATCACTGGAAAGCGTGAATGGGTTGTATCAATAATATAAGCAATAATTTTATCTAACGGATCTTCTATTCTAATCACGTCCATCTGGCTGCGCGTTATCATCGCATCACGCACTTCCAGATCAGCAAAATCCAGTACATTTTCCAGACACTGTAAGGTATCTGCATCAAAAACCTGCCGCTCATGCGCTTCCCGCAGAGTTTGCAATACTTCTTCTTCAGTATCTGGAGCCTCTCCAGATATACGATTTACCAATCGCTCAAAAAATCCTGGTTTCGACGAACTTTCGTCCATAATCAATATTCATCCTGTGTATAGGGATTCGCGTATCCTAACTGATGCAGGATACGGATTTCAAGCGCTTCCATGATTTCAGCTTCTTCATCATCAATATGATCATAACCCATAAGATGCAAAGTCCCGTGAACAGTCAGATGGGCATAATGCGCTATCAATGGTTTATGTTGTGCCATTGCTTCTTTTTCTATAACCTGAGGGCAAAAAATCAGATCGCCATTGAGTCCTTCGCTGTCAGGCAAATACATGCTTTCACCTTCGTTGAGCGCAAAGCTTAATACATTAGTGGCATAATCTTTGTGGCGGAAATCGTGATTGAACTGGCGTGCTTCTTCTTCATCACATAGCAATATAGCAATATTGGCACGTTTATAACTATTTTTACAGGTTTGCCATATCCACTGCCGCCACTGATTGAGAACTGGAATATGGTTAGCACTACTGCGGTTGTCAACATTTAAACTGAATACCTGATTCAAATGCTGTAAAACCGGCTTTTTCTTGGCAACTTTCATTTAATTTATTTGTAATCCTGATGATTATATTTTAGCAAGCACAACTGATAAATGCACTTATCCGGCCAAATCTGGCGATAATCGTCATTAAGCTGTTCTAATAAATATAATATTTAATTTAAATTATCAGTAGTTTGTATGAAAAAACTGTTTAATATAGGCTTCTCTGTTTTATCACAAAGTTTATTATGATTAATGATAAACATATTGATAATTGCTTAATCTGCACTTCTTATCTGTATCCGCATAGCTCAGACAATTCATGCAACAGCTAAATTTAAATTTATTTTAAGATTAGACTAATTATTTATTATTATATGAATAATATAGTTGAATACATCAATACAACAAAATATATTCAGGAATACTATCAGCAGATACACTTAGGTTAGGCAGGGATTAAGGAATATGTTTCACCAATAACATAAAATCCATAAGCAAATTCAGTTTTAGTTTTAAAACATAAATTTTTTTATGGCAAAAGACATGTGGTAAATTGATTTTTTCCTATAGAATTATGAATTGTGCTGCTATTTTAAAACAGTTATCAATTTACTTCTGGATATTACAACCCGTTAACCCTGTCCAATTACTAGAAACAGGGTTTTCATCATAATAATCAGTTAACGTAAGATATCTACGATACTGCGGGCTGCGCGACGGGCATCCAGTAAAATTAGTCCCAGTTTGGCACCTTCATTGGCAGTCACTGCCAATACATTGGTATCTCCCGCCTGAATCAGCAGAATGTAACCATGCTTACCCTTAACCATAACCTGTTCCAGCTCATCACATTGTAATTCACGGGAAGTACGATTACCCAAAGCAAGCAGAGCTGCTGCCATTGCACCAACGCGGTCTGGATCAACACCATTCGGTAACAAGGTTGCTACCGGCAGACCATCGGAGGAAATTACAGCAGATGCAGTAATGTCAGCCGAAGAGCTATTTAAATCACTTAATACCGAAACCAGTAATTGTTCTTGCATCTTGATGTCTTTCTATTGATGTTTATTCATTTACTACATGAATGTCTTCACCAGCCAATACAAACAGGCCGCGTACCATAGTGACGAAAGCTTCACTGTTAAGTAATGGCAATCCAGCTGTTACCAAAATATTTTTGGTATTACCAATATATAATGGGAAGAATGTCAATTCACTCTGGCCAGCAGGATCACAGATCCCGATAGCATTGTTGTAGATATTGAGGTTATTTTTAATCAGCAGACTGTGTTTTTCTGTCAGTCTAGTTGCCTCACTGGCCAGATTAGCCACCTCTTCGGCAGTTTCATGATTAAAACCGACATTAGCAAAGTAAAAACCATCCTGATCAACCAGCAGTGCCTTATGGCTGTCTGACAGTTGACCCAGAATATCTTCAAATCCATCAGAAGTTACCTTAACCAGTTGTGAACTGGGTTTAGTTTCTCCATATAAGAATTCGAGGCGTTGTAAACGATACAATAAATTTAATGCAGTATGAACATCATCTGTTTCAGCCCATTGCCTCAAACGCTCTTCTGTTAATTTAGCATTAATATCTGCCTGCAGAATATTGGCCAGTAACATACGGCTGGCACTGTGACTTGGGCTAGATACTGCATAAAATGCACCCGCCGGCATCACTTTCGGATACAAATCATGATGTAGTTGTAATGTAGATTCCATACTGACTATCCTTCCAAACCTGGATCAATAGAATACAGCATAGCGGTAACCAGTTGTTTTACATCGTCCTCATTACGGGCATCAACCTCAAATACAGGTACATTGAGATTGTGTTGTGCCAGATACTGCTGATAAACATCCACGCCAGGCTGTGGATTTAAGTCCATTTTGGTAACCCCTACAACAACCGGAGCATCTTCCAGCAAGTCGTGAAAAGAAGTAAGGAAAAATTTCAGGTCTTTCAGCGGATTCTGACGAGTGTTATCCAGTAGCAGAATTAACCCCATACTACCCCTACTCAGAATGCTCCACATGAAATCAAAGCGTTCCTGACCCGGTGTGCCATATAAATGGACTTTAGTATGCTCATCCAGTCGAATAACACCATAGTCCATAGCGACAGTAGTATGACCTTTTCTGTCCTGTGTCATATCCGATGCACTGGCATCAGTCTGTATCGGAGGATCATCCGATAATGCGGCGATAGCAGTTGTTTTTCCCACCCCAACTGGGCCGGTAAAGATAATTTTATTTTCAACCATAATTACTCCCTGCTTAGGTATTAATTGCCACGCAAGCGACCCATCAAACGTGCCAGTAAACCTTTCGGCTTGTTTTCATCGCTTTCATTATGCTCTGTCGTTTGTACGCCAGCTGCTGGTTTGGTAACAGCCTGTGGTGCTTTCCGGGTCAGAGTCATTCCTTCTTCCTGTTGCGTAGCAGAATGAGTTAATGGCTGCTCGATAATCAGGGAACCAATTGAATATGTGGCAGCTATATAATTTAATACATCTTCAAGTGAAACGGGCAACAGCTTGTATAAAGTGTTAAGTGCTACAGGTGTACGCACCAGAAAAGCTGACAAGCGCATAGATTCAGGCAGATAAGCCATACGAGTCATATTTGGCCAAGCCTTCAGCTTGATAATTGTATCAGGTGTAATAGGATCGATCAGGCGACCACGAGCCGTCCAGATCGACAACTGCCATATACAGGCTTGTAGAGTCAGTTTGGCTTTATCGTGCAGCTGTGCGGTTGGCGCAGATGCTGGAACAGCCTTTGTCTGCCATTCAACATCTGTTTGCATACACAACTGTTGTAAAGTGTCACTTTCAACTGCCAGCAATACTTTTTCAACACTTGGAAAAACAATTAGTACAGGCTTGTTTTCAAACAGGATTGCAGTGTCTTCAGTTTGCTGCGCCAGCTTTTGTACCATGCCCAGCAATGTTCCATTTGTATGGAAACGTACTACAGTTACTGCCTGCTGCGAATGATCCACAGCATTGTGCTCCTGTTGTGCAGTACTAGCCACAGATTGCTCAGTGGCGGTTTCTTTCTGTGCCGCTGCTTTATTATCAGCCAGCCACACACCATTACCCTGCTGCAAATTACGCAGATGCTGAAACAGGGTATCGAATCTGATTGGTTTCATCAGATATGGTGCTGTGAATGAGGGTGAATTACGACCAAAAAACACGACTACAGCATCAGGATATTTCTTTTTTACCTTTTGCCATACCGCTTCACCATCGGCTGCGTCACCATCTACCAGAATTAGTTCCGGCTGTACATTATCCTCAGGCTGAATCAGCTGGTAGTTAACACTATTGTACATTTTAAATGCCATGCGCAACATGGCTGTCTGGCGATCATCCACATTGACGAGCAAAACATAGGCAGTTTTTACTTTAGGTATTGAATTGTTCATCATTGATTTTGCACACCACCGTGGTTAATACGTTTCAATAATTGACTCATAGCAAGTACAACTTCTTCAGGTGGCGTCTGAATTTCAGCACGGATTACCTGTAACATTTTTTCCAAACGTGTCCATTCTTCTGCACGTTCATACAAGTCAAATAAAGTAATGTAGAGCTGTGACTCCTGTGGATAAAGCAGGACTGATTTTTCCAGTAAATCCGTTGCTTCATCAAACTGACCAAAGGTAAGCAATGATTCAACATCACGCAATACACGCTCTGCGGGTGTCTCGGCAACGTCATTATCTGAGGCTGCCTTGTCGACCAAAGAAAGGCGTTTGGCTTTGAGTGCACTGCTATTCACGGGCAAATAGCCCAGCGTTATCCCAATATCGCGCAGCACGGTTTCATTAGGCTTGGCCTCAAGCTGTTCAAACATTGGATGCTGTCCAAGACTATAGCCCCAACCCAGCATACGTTCCTTTATAACATTACCGTACTGGCCCAAAGTATAGTATAAACGCCACAGATGCTGAGCAAATACATTGATATTATTGCGTCGGTAATCCAGCGCCAAGGCATCAATAATTAGTCCGGCAGGTTTTCTGGATGTCTTAATAGCCTTGTTCAGGCAGCGGATGGCTGCATCATAGGGCAATTGCTCTTTCAGCAATACATAGCTGTTTTCCGGTTTGGAGAAGCTCAGCAGAACATCACGCTCGTCGCCACGAATTTTAAAATTACCCATATTACCTTTAACCAGTAATTCATGTGGCTGTTCAGTGATATGTTGGGCATTACTGGCAGACTCGACTTCCGGTCTGGTATCTTCTGGTTTTTTACCCTGATTGATACCGACTTCTTTTTCCGTTTCCTTAATGTCCCACTGCAGCAGATCTTCTGCCAACACACGCAAGCCTAGGTGATTCTCATCTAGGGCAAGACCTTGGCGAATCAGATTTTCCAGCTCAGGCCGTCGCAGATAATTGCGATACTGATCAATTACTTCAGCAAGCTTATCTGTATTTTTGGCTTCTACACATAACTCGGCCAGTTCATTGACCAGTGTATTGGCCATTGCCGGACTCTGCTGAGTAGCATTCTGCTCCAGATATGAGGCAAGTGAATCAGCAGCTTTTTGGAAGTAACCAAACTGTTTATAAACCTTATATTCAGTAAGGTGATCCACAGTGGCAACAGAAACTGTAGCTTTGTCTGGCTGCATGGTTTGCCAGTCCCAGTCTTCATCTGCCAGCGGTTCTGCCGCTTCTTCGCCAGCTGGTGCAGCCTTGCTTCCTGTACCTTTATTACGTTTGGATGCAGATTGTTTTTTGCGGGTAGCACTTTTGCCTTTGGCATGACTTCCCGCTTTCTGCCGCTTTTTCAGCACAAGCAATACAACCAGCAATATGACTAAAAGGGCAATAGGCAAATATAACTCCATAATTTACATCCCTTTTATTGTAGTTAACTGCCAGATGCATGAGCGCATGGTTAAATGCATGTTTTTCATTTACGGTAACGCTTCACATACAATTGTCAATACTTTAAGTATTTTACCTTAGCTTGCACTTGTTCGCCAGATTTTTATTTAACCTGAGGCAACATTCCGTTAGGTAATAGTTGCCATATGTAACCAGGATATTTCATTTTACCGGCCAGAATGCCGGCATCATCGCCATAACCCCAGAAATAATCTACTCTTGTTGCGCCATTGATGGCACTACCGGTATCCTGTGCCATGAGTAGCCGATTTAACCCATAACCACTGGCTGGATGTGTTGTTGCCACAAATAGTGGTGCACCAAGGTTAATAAAATGACTGTCTACAGCAGCAGAATATCCTTTGGTAAGTGGTACGCCTAATGCACCTGTGGGCCCACTGGCAGGTTCTGCTGATGCGCGAAAGAAGACATAGCTGGGATTTTGCCCTAATACTTCGGCCAACTGCTGCGGATGTTGTTGTAACCATGCCTTAATACCCTGCATTGATGTCTGTGCCAGAGGCAAATAACCCCTGTTAGCCATGTATTTACCAATTGATACATAAGGGTAATCATTTTTATCGGCAAAACTGAGACGCAACATCCGTCCATCTGGTGTTTTCAGCTGCCCTGACCCCTGCACATGCAGAAAAAATAACTCTACTGCATCATTGGCATAACCCAGAACAGGCGCTTTGCCATTGAGTGCTCCGGCATTGATTTGAGCCCGAGTGTAATACGGGACAAGCTGATTACCGCTTATCCGGCCCTTCAGTGCCCGTGTTTTCTCATTCAGATGAAAAGAGGCCAGATTGGCCGTGTAATTTCCACTAGGCGTAATAACCCCACTGTTTGCGCCGGTAAGGCGAATACGAACAATTCCCTGACGCTGCCCTGAACTGAGTGGTACGACGACAAAGTCACTAGGAATACCATAAATGGGAAAACGCGCCTGTGCTGTCTGTCTGGTATCGCCCAGCAGCATGGGTTCGTAATAACCGGTTACTGTACCGGCCAGTTGTCCGTTCTGACTGACTTGCCATGGCGTGAAATAAGTTTCAAAAAATGCTTTGGCTTGATGATTGTGCCTGGGTGTACGTGCTGCTTGCTGACACACAGTCTGCCAGGCTGGCTGCATTTGCAGTTTGCTACAGCTGGTTTTAAATGCTTCCAGACTATCGATAAATGACTGGGTAGACCATTGCGGCAACTCCTGATAGGAGACTACCCTATAGCTAACGCCGGCTTTACCCGGCGTATAAGCATAGCTTAATGGCAAGGGTGTCCCCGGTGTCAATGCACTTCCTCCACCAGACAGGATTTTATCTGCTGGTTTATGACTAAGGGTACAGGCAGCCAGAAATAACACACTAAACCACAGCACCCAACGGCGAATTAAGCTGAATTTCATTGATGGCATAATCTTTGACATATTCTTTAATAGACGACGATACGGACATAAGCCGTATTTTCACACCATTATGACAGTCATTCACGCCATTAAACAAGGGCAACAGGCCGCCGGATCTTTATCAGGATATCCGCTTGTGCATAAACGGAAGCTGAACACTCTGTTACAATAGCTTTTTTAGCCAAATCAAATATCTTGTTACGCAATGAGTAAACCCACCCTGACACCGATGATGATGCAATATCTGGCCATTAAGGCTGACCATCAGGACAAGCTGCTATTTTACCGGATGGGCGACTTTTATGAGCTGTTTCTGGATGATGCTGTTGAAGCTGCACGTTTGTTGGATATTACGCTGACTACTCGTGGGCAGATTAACGGGGCGCCCATCAAAATGGCTGGTGTGCCCTATCATGCTGTGGAACAGTATTTGGCCAAGCTGGTAAAGCTGGGCAAAAGTGTGGCCATTTGTGAGCAAACTGGTGAAGTGGGCGCAAGTAAGGGACCGGTAGAACGGCAGGTTGTACGGATTGTTACACCAGGCACGCTGACTGATACAGCATTGCTGGAAGATAAGGAAACCAACCGGATTGTGGCGGTTTCTCTGTTGAAAAAACAACTTGGTGTAGCTTGGCTGTCGCTGCAAAACGGGGAATTTCGCTGCAAAATCATTTCGCCGGAAGCCCTGCCGCATGAACTGGCTCGCTTGCAGGCTGCGGAAATTCTGCTTTCAGACCAGACACAGGGCAAGCTGGATCTCGCCGGCCAAGACCGGCAACTGACCCGTTTACATGCATGGCAATTTGCGGCTGATACGGGTGCCCGCATGATTCAGCGCTATTTTGGCAGTCAGGATTTACGTGCTTTCGGCTTGCAGTCAGGCGAACATGATGCCGCTATTGGAGCGGCAGGGGCTTTGCTGAATTATGTGCAGCAGACACAAATGCAGTTACCTAAACATCTGGATAGTCTGACACTGGAGCAGGAATCGGCTTATATCGGCATGGATGCAGCCACTCGGCGTAATCTGGAATTAACCCAGACGTTAAGCGGCCAGAAAGCGCCGACACTGTTTTCGGTTTTGGATCATTGTGCAACGCATATGGGTAGTCGTCTGCTGGCACAGTGGCTGCACCAGCCGTTACGCGGGCGTGAGCAAATTATTGCCCGCCAGCAGGCGGTAGCAGCACTGGCACCACAGTGTGCACCAGTCACGGCGATGTTAAAACAGGTGGCGGATATTGAGCGTATCGCCGCACGTATTGCAATTGGCAGTGCGCGGCCGCGTGATTTATCAGCTTTGCGTGACAGTCTGGCGGTTTTGGCCGCTTTTCGTTTGGAAGAATCTGACCAAAGTAGTCTGGTACAGACTCTATTGGAACAATTTCCGCCGACAATGCCTGTTGCTCAACAATTAACTATGGCCATTATGCCTGAACCAGCAATATGGTTGCGCGATGGCGGGGTGATTAATGACGGTTTTGATGCCGAGCTGGATGAGCTGCGTCGTTTGCAGAATCATGGCGATGAATTTTTGCAGCAGTTGGAAAATCGGGAACGGGAGCGCACGGGTTTATCCAGCCTGAAAGTCGAATTTAATCGTGTGCATGGGTTTTATATTGAATTAAGCAAGGTGCAGTCTGAACAGGCGCCGGCAGACTATCAACGACGCCAAACCCTGAAAAATGCTGAACGTTATATCACACCTGAATTAAAGGCTTTTGAAGAGAAAGTGCTGAGTGCGCAACAAAATGCACTGGCCCGGGAAAAGCAGTTATATGATGCTCTGTTGTTGCAGTTACAGGCTGAGCTGCCGGTATTGCAACGTTGTGCCCGCGCTGCGGCCAGTCTGGATGTATTAACTACGCTGGCTAGCTATGCTGAGACTGAACATTACTGCTTTCCAAAATTGGTGAATTATCCGTGTTTACAGATTAGTAATGGCCGCCATCCTGTAGTAGCGGCACAGGTTAGCCAGTTTACCGCTAATGATACCCAGCTTGATGATAAACGCCGCCTGATGTTGCTGACCGGCCCGAATATGGGTGGTAAATCGACGTATATGCGACAGGTAGCTTTAATTGTGTTGCTGGCGCATATTGGTGCACCGGTGCCGGCAGACAGCTGTACGCTGGGAGAGTTTGACCAGATATTTACCCGTATTGGCGCTTCGGATGATCTGGCAGGCAACCGTTCTACCTTTATGGTGGAAATGTCGGAAACTGCCTATATTTTGCATCATGCTACTGACCGCTCGCTGGTATTAATGGATGAAGTTGGCCGTGGTACATCTACGTTTGACGGTTTGGCGCTGGCACAGGCCATTGCTGAACATTTGCTGCAAAAAAACCGCAGTTATACTCTTTTTGCTACTCACTATTTTGAATTAACCAGATTGCCGGAACAGTATGCGCATGCATTCAATATGCATCTGGCCGCACTGGAGCAGGGACAGGATATTGTTTTTCTGCATCATATTGAACCCGGACCAGCCAGTAAAAGCTATGGGATAGCGGTGGCGAAACTGGCCGGCCTGCCTGCACGGGCACTGAATGCTGCTTACCGGTATTTGCAGGCACTGGAACAGCATGCTGCTAATGAACAGCCACAACTAGATATGTTTCAGGCACAGTCAGAAGATGTGGTAGAAGCAGAGGTAGCCAATGCCGATGCAGGCACTTCTTCTGCAACCATGATGCCGGCGGATTTATGTGCTCAGCTAAATGCTCTTAATCCCGATGAGTTGACGCCTAAAGCGGCTCTGACTGCGGTATATGATTTGATACATTGCTGGAAAAATCATCAGCAAAATCAACAGTCATGATGAAATATGTACGGTTAATCCGCTTTTTAGTTGACATTGCGCTGGTTATCCGTATAATGACTTTCTTACCAGACGCGGGGTGGAGCAGCATGGTAGCTCGTCGGGCTCATAACCCGAAGGTCGTAGGTTCGAATCCTGCCCCCGCAACCAGATTTTTAAATGCCCTGTTTCAACAGGGCATTTTATTTTGTCTGTTTAATTTAGATAATAGCCCAATCGATTGAAATCAATGTTTAATGCGGTCAGGTACCAGCCCGACTCTGGTTTTGTTGTGACATGCTGTATACAGATTTTTGCGGCCGGTCATGCGGCAATAAATGCTTGCTGGTATATAACAAGCCATTAACGTTTATGTAACACCGTTAAACTTTATTCTGCTTAGGCTGTTTCGTTGTTCGGCCAATAACTATATCAACATCTTTATCATATTGCTGGTAGCAATCAGTATTACAGCCAACCTGTAAATTAACGATTCTGGTCTGAAAAATAGGTAATTAACTATTTCTGTCTGTTCTTCAATTTGAGGTAGTCATTAAATTTAAGATTGCGTTCATTTGCTATAAATTAATCAGCCTGTCTGGTCAATTTATTGTTTATTCTTCACTATATTAATTTCATTATCTATTTTCTTCATTTAAATACATGAATTAATGCTGCCGGCTGGCTGTGAGGCAGGAATGCTGTGGTAATTTCAGCTGGCTTTTTTGACATCCGGATAAACCCAGAGTTTCTGTTCATGCACTTCGGCCAGAAAGACTTCTTCCAGCTTCTGTCCCTGACGGTTTAATTCTTTGTCCAGCCATTCTTCGTCATGCCCCAATGCTTCCAGACTGGGGTAATTAATTACACCATTTTCGATCACCACCACGGCCATGGCTGGATCGCCTTTTTTGACGACTGTCATCTGGCCATTGTATTCAAACCAGACATCACTGAGTACTTCCAGGCTGGGATAGCCGCGCTGATGCAATAACATGATGAAATCGCGGATAGACAGTTTGGCTTTGCGAAAATTCTGTGATAGTACGATGCCGTTTTCCATTAAGCGTATTGAGGTGCCATCGACAAAGTCTTTGGCGATATTGCGCTTGAATGTAGCATAACGCACAAGTAATAACAGCCCTGCCCAGAAAATAGATGCACTCATCAGTAATATTATGCTGATGGAAGGATTATATAAAGGGCCGCCGATAATCGCCCCCAAAACCACATTACCTACTTGATCGATGGCAGAAATCGGTGCCAGAGATCCTTTACCAGATAAATTGATATACACCAGCAATATGCAAAACGCTACTAACATTTTGCAGATGATATTGATATAGATGGGATTCATTTTGGCTTCCTTTGTCTGCGCAACAGGTGTTTTATCTGGACATGATTTGTATGGATTGTCTTTTACAATCATAGCGTTTTGCCAGATATTGTGCTGATACTGTATCTGTTATGCCTGAAGCAGACTATGGTAGCCACCTGTTTTTTATGATTTATTTACATTATTTTCCTGATGCACTTTGTTTTTTTCATAAAGATACTTATTGTAATTGCGTGTTTAAGAGCAATTGTTACGGCTATGTGCAGGCTATATCTAGCAGGCAACCATGAATATATCTGGTTGCCTGTAGACGACTATAAAGGTTTGAAATCAAGCTGGGTAAATATACGCACTGGATTACCGCGCGCTATCTGATGGTGGTGCTTGTGTTGCGCGGCTTTATGTTTTGCCTGTAACCGCTGCGCCTGTTGTGCCAGTTTATGCTGAAGCAGTAACACAGCGAGTTTTTTGTTGGCATGCTGGCTACGCTCAGTTTGCACTTTAACGCTGATACCGCTGGCTACATGAGTGGCTCTGACTGCTGATTCGGTTTTGTTAATGTGCTGACCACCGGCTCCAGATGCGCGCATGGTTTCGAAGACAATTTCATCAGGCTGCTGCTGGACAATTGGGTTAAAACAGCTTGCTCCGATAAACCAGTTTTTACGTTTGTGCTGCGGGCGATAAGGACTAGGGCAAATCCATTGAATGGTGCCCTGCCACCTATCAGCCAATGCCTTGGCCTGTGCACCCTCCAAGGTAACCAGTACTGAATGCAGCCCGTGTTTAGCTGGTTCCTGTTCCACAATTTCTACTTTAACCTGCATTTGTTTGGCTTCATATTGTAAGCGTGCCAACGCTTTTACCACCGCCAGACAACATTCTGCCGGTCCGTAAGCGGCAGATAATTGCAAGAGTTGCATTATTTTTTCTCCGTTTGAACTTTATAGGTGATTACCGGTTTGAAGCGTGCTATTGGCCGGATTAAATCGGCCTGAACCATGGCAGCAATGACACTGTCGATTGATTTATAGGCTTGTGGTGCTTCTTCATACAGGAGTTCACGGTCGCAGCAGATTACGCGGCTGCCGTGTACGGTACGGGTGAGCTGGTCAGCTGTATAGCGCCCGTCCAGTCTGCCTTTGCAGGCTGAGCGCTGCCATTTGCGTCCGGCGCCGTGTGCCAATGAATACAGCGCGGATGCTGTGTCCAGTGGCTGCACCAGATAGCTGAAGTCACCGCGTGAGCCCGGAATAATCACCAGTCCTTTCGTGGCTGCTGCGGCACCTTTACGATGCAGCCAGCCGCATTCGCCGTTAATGGTGACTGGCTCAATAAAGTTGTGGCTGATATCTACCAGCTTTTGTCCCTGCGCGCGCAGGTTGGCCAGTATGCGCCTGCCAATCAGCTCCCGGTTTTGTTGTGCATAATCCAGAGCCTGATTGTGTTGCATCAGGTAAGTGCTGCCAGCAGCGCTATCGGCAACTAAACCTTGATGGCCATACTGGCGGACGTGTTTATCCAGAATCACACCGCCCAGACCACGTGAACCGCTATGCACCATCAATTGCATATGTTGCCGGTTTAACCCGATTTGCTGTGCAGTTTCCGGCGCATAAATGGTTTCCAGCATTTGCAGTTCAGCAAAGTGATTGCCGCCGCCAATGGTACCGGAAGCATACGTGTGTTCCGCAAGTGGCCGGATATCTGGCCACAGGCTGATGCATTCTGCTTCAGACAGGGGCTGGTCGATATTGCCCAGACGTTTAATCAGTTTGGCCTGATTCATAGCGCGGATTTTTACTGTGGTTTGCCATAATGACATGCCGCAGCCGATATCACCGCCAATGAGCGCCGGATAAAGATATTGTGTAGTAAAAAAAGCTGCACCTACCGGATAACCACGGCCGGGGTGTAAATCCGGCATACCGGCTACAAATTTAATATTGGGAAGTGTTGCTGTTGTTTGTAGCTGCTGGATGGCTTCGCCCTCTAACCAGAGTTCTGGTGTTGCTATCAGGGTGATGTTGTCCGCCAGCGGCTGAATAGAATTGCCCATTCTGATCCATTCCAATTATTTTATTTGGTAATAAGCAAGCAATAGTCAGCCATGTTCATCGGGGCTGAACAGGATTAGCGTGCTGAAGAATAAATTGGCAGGCCGAAGCCAAGGATCAGGAGGTGATTAGCCCTGGATTGACCTGCAAGGGATAGGTAGTACAAGCATAATTATTCCTTTCCATTGCAATGTTGATGATTTGATAGAGTGGCGTACTGTAAATTATGTTCTACAGATAGTCAAAAATAATCAGCCGTTTTTATTCTGATAGGCTGATTATGATTAATGGTGTGTGGCTATTTCACTACTGTTTGGCTATTTCGGGCACTGTTGTTATGGGTTTATTTTAAGTTTAAAAAATAATAAACAAATTGGTTATCAATTTGATATCCCGCCTGTTCATATAGGGCTCTTGCCTTGTGATTGTCACTGGCGGTGCATAATGAAATGCCACTGTAGCCACCATCACGGGCAAATTTTTTTACGTATTGCATGAGCTGGGTGGAGATGCCCTTTTGCCTGTGGCTTACAGGAACATACAAGTCGTTGAGGATTATAGTGGGCGATATTGATAATGAAGAAAAGGAAAAATATAACTGTACAAATCCGCAGGCTTGTTGCTGATGATAGACAATGAAGATGGCTGAATCCTGCTTTTCCAGTCTTTCCTGAATAAATTTTCTGCTTTCTGTTTGATTATCAGGCCGTAAAACTGGCGATAGCTGGCAAACAGTAAAGCAGCAGCATCAAGTCTGATGTTGCCCGAACAATAGAAACTTGATCAACCATTTAATAATTCCTTGTACAGTTATTGATTAAGTGGGCATATATTTAACAATAATAACTCGTGCGTTGGTTTCAATCGGTAACAATGTTTCCTGCATAAGCTCAAGTGCCTGTTCCGGACTAAAGCCGCCTGAACCGGCGCCAATCAGTGGGAAAGCAACAGAAGCATAGTTCTGGGTATTAACAATGTCCATGGCGGAAATAACTGATGTGCGGATTGAATAAGCGCTGGCGCGCCAGAACATATTGATGCCAGCCACATGAATGATGGCCTGATAAGGTAATTTACCGGCACTGGTAACGACTGCGGAGCCTAATTTAAGCGCCCCGGCTCTGCCTAACTGGCGAAAGGGTGCATAGCCGGCTTTTCGCTTGATGGCACCGGATACACCCTGTGGCAACAGTAACCACCATGGAATGATGTTCCGGTTCCATGCGTTGACGATAACATCAACAGGTTGCTCTAATAAATTTCCATAGACGATTTCAGGCTGCATGGTGAATTTTTCCGCAAAATTTCTGTTTATACTAATGGCCACATCTAAGCATTTGTTGCAGCTGTTACTGCCTGTAGCACTTCTTGATGGCTAGGCGGGCATATTATTGTCTGTCAGTGTGGCATGCTTATGTTTACAATAACTGATTGCAATTATGAATACAAGATGAGGAAATCATTTATGGCACAGTTTTTTGCTATCCATCCTACTGATCCGCAGGAACGCCTGATTGCTCAGGCAGCGGATATCGTTCGTCATGGCGGTGTGATTGTTTATCCAACTGACTCCTGTTATGCACTGGGTTGTCAACTGGGTAATAAAGAGGCAATGGAACGGATTCTGCGTTTGCGTGGTATTGACCAGAAACACCATCTTACGCTGATGTGCCATGATCTGAGCCAGCTGGGTGTTTATGCCAAAGTAGATAATAGTCAGTTTCGCTTGCTCAAAGCCACGACGCCTGGCAGTTATACTTTTATTTTACAGGCGACTAAGGAAGTACCTGCCCGTACGCTGCATCCAAAACGTAAAACCATTGGTTTACGTGTACCGGATAATCGGATTGCGCTGGCGTTATTACAGAATCTGGGTGAGCCGATGTTATCGTGTACACTGATGCTGCCACACGAAAGTGAACCTTTAACTGATCCGTATGAGATACGTGACCAACTGGAACATACGGTTGATTTGGTGATAGATGGTGGCTGGTGCGGTACGGAGCCGACAACAGTAATCGATATGACCGAGGGTATTTCGCTGATACGTGCAGGCAAAGGTGATACGGCTGTATTTGGTTTGTAAAGGACAAACTGGTACTATGTTGTGCTCAGTGTGGTAGTTTTTGTTTATGTTTTAAGGATTTTACCTTGCAGAAATTTGATCTGGCTTATTTATTGCTGGCTATTTTGCCGATTTTACTGGCCATTACTCTTTCGGAAGCGGCCTGTGGCTATATGGCACGTTATTGTGGAGACCGTACGGCTGAGACGATGGGCAGACTAAGCCTGAATCCGGCCAAATACATTGATATCATGGGAACAATTATTGTCCCAGCCTTTACCCTGATTGTTTTGCAGGGTCATTTCATGATTGGCTGGGCCAAGCCGGTACCGATTGATCCGCGTAATTTCACTAATCTGCGCAAGGGTGAGCGTCTGGTGGCTATTGCCAGCCCACTGGCCAATCTGCTGATGTGTCTGTGCTGGACGATTGTGGTGATTATCAGTCGCTGGGTACCGGAATACTTTCAGGAACCAATGATGTTGATGGGGTTAATGGGTATGCGGTTTAATGCCATGTTCTGCTTTTTTAGTCTGCTGCCGATTCCGCCGCAGCCGGGCGCCCGCTTCGTTGACAGCTTTCTGTCGCCTCGTGCTTCGATGCAATACCGTAAGCTGGAACCCTATGGCACATGGATTATTATATTTATGATTATCAGCGGTGCACTGTCTTTTATACTAGAGCCATTTATGAATTTGATTATGTCGATGATGGCGGTCTTAATTGACCTGATTACGTCAATGATAACGTTTTTAATCAACCTGTTCTAAGTATTATTGATGCCACAATAATTAATGATGAATAGTATCAGGCCGCAGACTTTGTTTCTGCGGCCTGATGTTTTTATATTGAATGAAAAAGTTAAGCTACGGGGCAAATCAGGGATGGATATTGCTTTGTCCCAAAGTGACTCTGTCCATACCGGCCAAATCAGGTAAGGTGTGAATCTGGCTGAAACTGTGTTGCGCCAACATATCACGCACGGCTTCTCCCTGATCGAACCCATGTTCCAGTAACAGCCAGCCAGCCGGACGCAGAAAGGCTGCGGCACCAGAAATAATCATTGCCAATGCACTCAAACCATTATGATTATCTGTTAGTGCGTGCTGCGGCTCAAAGCGCAAGTCCCCCTGCTGCAAATGCTGGTCGTGTGCGGCGATATACGGTGGATTGGATACAATCACATCTACGCTATGCGGTGCTGGCTGTGGCTGTGCCTGATACCATGAACCCTGTCCGAAATGTACATTTGCCTGCAAGGCTGTGGCATTGCTGCTTGCGACTGCCAGTGCCTCTGTACTGATGTCTGCTGCCCATACCTGCGCATCAGGACGTTCACAGGCAATGGTAACGGCGATAACACCACTGCCTGTACCCAAATCCCACAGAGTGCCCTGTTCAGGTAAATGTGCCAGCGCAGCGTCTACCAGATGCTCGGTTTCCGGGCGGGGAATCAGTACTGCTGAAGAAACTTGAAAACGCCGGCTGTAAAATTCGCGCCAGCCAAGCAGATAGGCTAATGGTTCACCTGCCATCCGTCGCTGTGCCAACTGATTCAGGCTGGCCTGTTCACCAGTACTCAGTAGCTGCTGGCCATGAGCGATGATGTAGGTATGGTTGATATCCAGCACCTGCTGGAGCAACATGCGCGCTTCCAGTCGTGGTAAACCGCAGTTGTGTAACCAGCCGTCAATGGTAATGGGTAAATCCGTATTCATTATTTATTTAGCAAAGCCGATTTATAACAGAAACAGGGTGGCCAGACCGAGAAAGATAAAAAAGCCGCCGGAATCGGTGACAGCAGTAATCAGCACACTGCTGCCCAGTGCCGGATCGCGGCCGGCTTTCTGCATACACACGGGAATGAGCACGCCAACGGTAGCGGCCAGTAACAGATTCAGTGTCATGGCAGCCACCATCACCAGACCAATGCCAACGCTGTGATAGAGGAAATAGGAAACTATGCCCATCACTGAACCCCAGATAAGGCCATTGACGAGAGCAACGCCCTCTTCTTTGCGCAGTAGACGCCATGCCTGACTATTGCTAATCTGACCATAAGTCATGGCACGTACAATCATGGTAATGGTCTGATTACCGGAGTTACCACCAATACCGGCCACAATCGGCATCAGGGTAGCCAGTGCCACAATCTTTTCAATTGAGTTTTCAAACATGCCAATCACGCGACTGGCCACAAAAGCCGTACACAGATTGACAGCCAGCCAAATCCAGCGGTTTTTTACCGAATCGACTACCGGTGCAAATAAATCTTCCTCTTCGCGCAAACCGGCCATATTCAGCATATCGGTTTCAGATTCTTCGCGAATCACGTCCACCATTTCATCTACGGTGATACGTCCGATTAATTTGCGGTTATTGTCTACTACCGGCGCCGTTACCAAGTCATAGCGTTCAAATGCTGCGGCCGCTTCTTCGGCATCGTCTTCCGGACGGAAAGTAACCACATCATCGGCCATAACGGTAGAAACCAGCAAATCAGGGTCAGCTACCAGCAGGCTGCGGATGGGCAACACGCCTTGCAATACATCATAATTGTCGACAACAAAGATTTTATCAGTATGGTCAGGCAGACGCTCAAACCGGCGCAGATAACGCAATACCACTTCGCAGCTTACGTCAGCACGGATACTGACCAGCTCAAAATCCATCAATGCGCCAACCTGATTGTCTTCAAACGACATGGCGGCGGTAATTTGTGCCCGTTCTTCTTCATCGCGGCTGCTTATTGCTTCATAAACCACTTCTTTGGGCAAATCTGGTGCCAGCTCAGCCAGCTCATCGGCATCCAGATTATCCACAGCAGCCAGCAACTCCTGCTGTGCCATATTCTCAATCAGGGTTTCACGTACCGGATCAGAAACTTCCAGTAACACCTCACCATCTTCAGCGGGAGTCACCAGCTTCCACACCAGCATACGTTCCTGCAATGGCAATGATTCCAGCAGGGTGGCCATATCGGCAGGATGCAGTTCGTGCAGGGCAGCAATCAATTCAGCCAATGCCTGCTGCTGCTCTGGTGTCTGTAAATAAGACTGGGTGTGCGAATGGATATGTTCGGCCACCGGTAAAAGGGTAGCAACCAGCTCACAGATGTGGTCGGTGTCCAGATGCAGACGTTCCATCTCGCTGGGATTGCTATGGCTATCCATTGTATCGTTGTCCTAATTGTTGCACTGTGTAACTCAGGATGTTACTGCCATGCTACAGGCCATATATCCTGATGCAGCAGTACTTGCCTGATAGATAAATTAAAGCCTGCTTCGGCAGGCTATATGGATATATTATTGTACACGGATTTGAGCCAGATACTGTTACTTTATGCTGTATATGCATCAGCAATGGAAAGTATTAATATACCTATAGTGAGGCTATGTCAGGATTTGAAGTTAAATATTAATGACAAACATGTAATACAGATTCAAACAGGTATTGCATTACCTGTTTGGATATACATTAGCGGCAGTAATAACTCAGCCACCTGCCTGCGCTGAAACAGTATTAATGCTATACAGGCACACAGTAGACAGGATGATATGCTGTGCTCAAAGAAAATTTCAATTTAAAATCTGCTATTTGTTTTCATTGCTGGTAATACCGGATTGGGTTGGCCATCACCATCTGCTGACGATAAAGCTTTAAGGCTTGCCCCACTACTTCCCCGTTCTGATAGGGAGCATAAACTTCATCTGTATTAGACAGAGTTGCACCCTCACCCATCGCAGCACGAATCAGTTCAATGGCCTGTGTAGTATCCGTAGCTGAGCCATGTCCATAAACTTAATCCTATACAGCCCAAACCCAAAGCAGATACTCCCTGCCCGCTTTTGCACAGATAACACTATTGCATATTGCTCTCTCCTTTCTGTCTGTTACGCCACTGGTGTAATCAAACACAGCATATTCCATGTATCCATATGGATTAAGTATTCATATTTTCAATTATTTATAATAGAAACTCACCAATCTGCCTGCATAACACCAATTGTTGCTGCTGAATAAAAAATACCACCAGACGTTGCTGAACGCTGGCGGTATTGGTAGCAAAAGCTGTTAGATTAAGCCCAGTATTTCTTTTTCGAGGTTTTACCAATACCGGGATTAAAGCTATTGGTTGGGTCAAGCTGGCGATAGAATTTTTTCAGGGCTGGCTTGGCATGATATAAATGGCCAACATTATGTTCTGCCGGATATTGCGCGCCACGCTGATCCAGCAATACCAGCATTTCATCTTCAACCTTATTGCAGTCGGTACCTTTTTTGGCAATATAATCCTGATGGAAAACATGGCAGAAAAAGTGGCCATAATACATTTTATGGATAAAGTGCTGATTGATGCTTTGTGGCAATGTTTCGAACCATTCGCTGTCATTGCGCCGCAAGGCCACATCCAGCGCAACAATGTTTTCTACCGTCTCACTATGCACATTGCGGTAGGTAGTAGCCGCGCCGGCTGCGGCAAAGCGATGCAGCATGGCTGCTTCGGCTTCTTTTTCATTACAGCGGAAATAACTGCCGGTTTTTTGCTCGAAAAAGGTTTGCAGAAATTCTTCTGCTTCGACAATACCATCGTCAGCCATTTTCAAGATAAGGTGATGCTCGTAACGGTCGCGGTAGTCACGGATTGACTGAGGTAAGTGCTGAGGCAGGAATTTGCACATGAATACCGCAAAACGGTCTGAAAAATTCTTCGGGAAAAACGGAATTTTTGCCAAGGTACGGTCGACAAAGTTCTTGAAAGCAAACAGGCGCGGCATGGCATCGGTACCGAACTTCTGAATGGCAACAAAAATATCCTTGCCATATACCGCAGCAATATCAAAAGCCTCGCGGTGCATATATTCGCCCGATACCGGCAGATTTTTGAATGTACTGAGAATATGACGGCGAATATCATCCAGCTCATGCGTATCATTGCTGCCGATATAGAAAACCGCAGAATTTTTTTCTAATGGGAAAGTATCCAGACGCACGGCAAATACCATCAGACGTCCGGCACTGCCGGAAGCCTCATAGTGGCGTGCCGGATCGGCATTAAAGCGCGCTGGCGTATCTGCATCAATCTCGCGTACATGGTCGCGGTATTCGTGGTCATGTCCCATGCCGGCATCGCGCTTGATGTCTTTATCACTGTAATGACCATTTTGCAGATTCTGCAAAATGGTTTCTGGGTCATCCCCCAGCTCAATGCCAAGATGATTAACCAGATGCAGCTGGCTGTTTTCATCAAGCTGGGCAAAAACGGCCATCTGGGTATAGGCAGGGCCGCGCTGGATAAGCGCACCGCCTGAATTGTTGCACACACCGCCCATAACCGATGCGCCGATACAGGATGAACCAATCACGGAATGCGGGCCACGCTGGTATTTTTTCAGCTCTTTTTCCAGACGATACAGGGTACTGCCCGGCAAACAGATTACCTGTTCGCCATTTTCAATCACCTGAATGCCATCCAGCCGGCGCGTGCTGACAATCACAATCGGCCGGTCATAATCGTTACCATCCGGAGTAGAACCACCGGTGAGGCCGGTATTGGCGGATTGAGTGATGACAATCACGTCGGCTTCTACACAGGCTTTTAATACGCGCCACTGCTCAACCAGTGTACCCGGAAGCACGACAGCCATAGCATCGCCCACACCGAAACGGATGCCCTGCCGGTAAGGCAGAGTACGCGCCGGATCGGTGTGGGTATGTTCTTGTCCGACAATTGCCTGTAATGTATGAACGAGGCCTGTATGTATATTGATATCCATATTACTTCTCCTTTTGTATACAGTTACTTATTTCTAATCAGTACAGGCCATTTTAGAACAATTATATGTTAACGGAAAGAACTTTAACATGTGGCAGTAGCCATCAGGCCTCAGGCAGAAAACCTCCACTCTGCCGCTGCCACAGCATGGCATAAACCCCATTTTTAGCCAGCAGCTCGCTATGTGTCCCCTGCTCGACAATCTGCCCCTTATCCATCACAATCAGCCGATCCATGGCTGCAATCGTAGACAAGCGATGCGCAATGGCCACCACGGTTTTACCCTGCATCAGCCGGGTAAGATTTTCCTGAATGGCCGCTTCCACTTCTGAATCCAGCGCACTGGTGGCCTCATCCAATAGCAGAATGGGGGCATCTTTCAGAATCACCCGCGCAATGGCGATGCGCTGACGCTGCCCGCCAGACAGTTTTACCCCGCGTTCGCCAACATGTGCATCATAGCCATGCCGTGCCTTGGCATCGCTCAATGCCGGAATAAAGCCATCAGCAGCAGCCTGTTGCGCCGCTTGTACCATCGCTTCTTCTGAGGCATCCGGGCGCCCATAGACAATATTGTCGCGCACAGAACGGTGCAGCAGAGATGTATCCTGCGTTACCAGCCCCAATGCCGCGCGCAGACTGTCCTGCGTAACATCACGGATATCCTGACCATCAATCAGAATGCGCCCGCCTTTTACATCATAAAAACGCAGCAACAGATTAGTCAGCGTGGTTTTACCGGCACCACTGCGCCCTACCAGACCCACTTTTTCACCGGCACGGATATGCAGATTAAAGTCGCGCAACAGCGGTTTATCGTCGCTATAGGCGAAATTCACATGCTCAAAATCAATTGCGCCCTGATTAACCTTTAACGGCAGAGCTTTTGGCTTGTCCACAATTGTATGGGGACGGGACAGGATTTTCATGCCATCTTCCACCGTGCCGATATTCTCAAACAGGCGCGCACTTTCCCACATTACCCAGTGTGACAACCCATTAATCCGCGACGCCATTGCCGTAGCGGTGGCAATCGCACCGACACCAACCTGCCCATTTATCCATAACCAGATACCCAGACCGGCGGAGCTGACCACCAGCATAATATTAATCGCGGTACTCAGACTGTCGAGTAAAGTAGCCAGCCGCATCTGCGCGTTGACCGTCACCAGAAATTCCTGCATGGATGCCTTGGCGTAGGCAGCTTCACGTGCACTATGAGAAAACAGCTTTACCGTAGCAATATTGGTATAGGCATCAGTAATGCGGCCGGTCATCAGGCTGCGTGCATCCGCCTGCTGCTGGGCTGTTTTAGACAGTTTCGGAATCAAAAAGCGCAGTACCAGCACAAACAGCACAATCCACAGGATAAATGGCAATAATAACCAGCTATCCATACCAGCCAGAATAATGCCGCTGGTGACAAAATACACCAGTACATACACCAGCATATTGGCCACCGACATCACTGTATCGCGCACCGCCAGCGCCGTTTGCATTACTTTGGCGGAAACCCGTCCGGCAAATTCGTCCTGATAAAAACCCATACTCTGCCCGAGCATCAGGCGGTGAAAATTCCAGCGCAAGCGCATCGGGAAAGCGCCCTGTAAGGTTTGAAATTGCACATTGGAAGACAGAAACGACCAGAAAATACTGAATATCATTACCGCCGCCATCAGAATCAGCTCATGTCCTTTTTCCGGCCACAATCTGTCTGGTGCATAGCCACCAAGCCAGTCGACCACCGTACCGAGAAACCGGAATACCAAAGCCTCCAGAATCCCCGTACCAATGGTCATGATTACCATCACCAGCAGCCAGAGGCGTGCGCCCTCCAGACAGCTCCAGATAAACGGCAGCACACCCTTTCGCGACGGCTGTGGCAACGTCTCGGGATAAGCATCAATGCGGTTTTCAAACCAGCTTAAAAATCGGTTCAATAACATACTGCGTGGACTTTCTGCATAATTGAGCCATAACGGCCGCACAAACGATTATTGCAGCCAGAAAAATGATAAACGAAATCATTATACATAATCTGAAATATAAATCAGCTCTCATTGGTTTGTGTTAAAATCCTGCCGGCACATCAGCATACCAGACAGTCGCTGTGTACAATACGTGCATGGAGGAAAGTCCGGGCTCCACAGAGCAGAATGCCGGCTAACAGCCGGGCGTCGTGAGGCGACGGAAAGTGGAACAGAAAGCATAACCGCCGATGGCTGTGGTTTACCCATAGCACAGGTAAGGGTGAAATGGTGCGGTAAGAGCGCACCGTGCCGTTGGTAACAACGTGTAGCAGGCCAAACCCCATTCGGAGCAAGACCAAACAGAATGCGCTGACGCTGCTCGCCGAGCATTCGGGTAGGTTGCTTGAGCGGCACAGTAATGTGTCGCCCAGATGAATGACTGTCCCAGACAGAACCCGGCTTATCGGTTGTCTGATGTGCCCCCTCAGCATTGCTGTTTATCCGTCTGGCTGCTTAAATTTCTATCAGACTATGTACTGCCAGTTTGCTGTACAATCATGCACAATATAGATTACTCGGTAACCGCTACCCGGTATCAGCCTTAAAACTCCTGTATATTACTTGTATAGCATGCCATGAACTGCTGCAAAGAATATGTTGGGATTTACTGGCAGCATTAACCGGACAGTGTCATTAGTCTACACAAAATAAACTGTTTTTTACTTATAAATTGGCATCTTACAGTCTCTCTTCCTGTACATTGACAGCTGTTTGATGTCAGGCTTCGCTATTCTTCTTTTTCGGTATCCGCATGCATACGCGCCAGTTTTTGTCTTTATATGGTTCCCTTTTTTTCCTGTTTTCAGGTTATGGGCTGTTTCTGAATTCGGCTGGGGTAAAGCCATCCCAAATGGGGGTAAGCAATATCACCATTGGTATTCTGAATGCAGCCTTTTTTGTTGGTGGCACCATTTCTGCCATCGTGTCACACCGCATTATTTCGCGCGTAGGGCATATCCGCAGCTTCAGTGTGTTTGGTGCCCTGTTTGCCATTGCCGCCCTCGCCCATCTGATGGTGGAACAATTGTGGATGTGGGGCATATTGCGTGCGGTACTGGGATTTTGTCATTACAGCTTATTAATGGTAGTGGAAAGCTGGTTTACCGCACGCAGTGTCCCACAGACCCGCGCCAAGATTCTGGCGCTGTATGAAGTGGTGTATTACGTATCATCAGCGACCAGTGTATTGTTGCTGAGCCTGAATATGTCCAGTAACAATATCTTCACGCTGGCAGCCATTCTGGTAATCGTCGCCACATTACCGGTAGGGCTGACACGTATGCAGCAGCCGGAAATTCCCAAGCGCGAGCGCATCAGCCTGCCACATGTCCTTTCCATTGTCCCACTGGCGTGGTTAGCCTGTTTTATGGCCGGGATTTTTATTAATGGCTTTTTCACCATGGGCTCCGTATTCATACTGAAACTGGGTTACAGCCTGCCTAAAGTATCCCTGTTTCTTGGTTCAGCAATGATTGGCGGTTTCACCATTCAATTGTTTATCGCCTGGCTGTCGAATAAATTCGGCCGTCCGCGCACCATTTTCGGCTGTGCCTGTGTAGCTGCGGCAGCCGCAGTCTGTGGTATGCTGCTGCTATTAGTTATGCCGGGCAATATCTGGGCACAATGTGTGATTGCACTGGCTATCGGCTGTAGCGGCTTCCCACTGTATGCACTGGGGCTGGCGCGCGCCAATGATGTTTTACCCGCCAATATGAATACAGTAGAAGTAAATCGCTGTCTGCTGTTTGTGTATGGCTTGGGCTCACTGGTAGCACCACTACTTCTCGGTGCAGTGATGCAGCTATTTAATCACTATGGCTTTTACAGCGTATATGCCATTATTGCCACTGTTCTGGCGGTATATGCCTTTATGCAGCCAGCCGTACCGATTTCGGAGCGCAGTGTTTATGTACCCGTATCCGGCAATGTCGGGCCGATAGCTCCTGAACTTGACCCACGTAACAATGATGCTACCGATACCCCGTATGATGTCGACAGTGCTGAACAGCATGTTCAAGCCACCTTGCAGAATACCGAAAAGCAACAGCAAGCAGACAATTAGTTATCCCTGAAATAACACCCAGATACTGTATAAAGAAAACTGCCCGGGATAGTGTAACTATTCCGGGCAGATGTTATGTAATGTCTGAAACCTATTCTTTCAGCCACGGAGACTTACGCCGTCCCAAAGCCATAAACGGCTTTTCGATATACTGATAAGTTAAGGTACAGATAATCAGTAATACAAACATAACTGCGGTGGATACCAATGTGTACTGAGTCCGGTTTAAAACCAGATTATGCACCGCAATATATTTATTCATACCATACCAAGCAAGACCATGCAGCAGATAGATACTGTAACTGGCATCACCAAGCCGTACAAAGGCTTTCTGTCTTAACAAACCAAAAACGTCACCACCCATGGTAATAAATATAAATAGCAATGCCATAACCGGCAGATAGACAATATTGTAAACTCTGTCGGCAACTGTAAGCATGAAAAGTACAGTTAATATAATCCCGATATTGCAGATATATTTGGGTATTTGTATTTTCTCAGGTAATTTTCTGCCCAAAGCACCAATAGCAAAATAAGATATAAATACTGCATAATTTTGATTGTATTGCGAAACAAAATATACACAGATAAACAGCACTGCCATGCTTAAGGACATTAAGCCTATTTTGTCCCGTAGTATGCAGATAACTGGCAATGAGAAATAAAATCCCCACTCCCAGAACAGCGTCCATGTGACTCCGGCATTAATCAAATGGGCATTTTCTAAGCCAAATAAATGTGGTTTATTGCCAATAATACCTACATCAAGCCAGTAGTATAAGTTGTTAACTAGCTTATCAGCATTTATATTATCTTTTTGAATACAGAAAGCAATAATAATGCAGAATATTGAGGAGATGAAGAAAACGGGAGCTATACGGCAAAAGCGTTTCTGATAAAACTGCAACCATGAAGAAGATTGAGTAGAAGCAAACAGATAACCGGAAATCATGAAAAATACAGCTACCCCCAAGCCACCCATGTTTATAAGATTTGGATATGCAACACGATTAACCTGCTCTGACCATTCCTGCCCATGGAAATAGGAATAACACAAAATATAATGAAATAATGCCACTATAAATGCCAGAAAAAATCTTAATCCATCCAAATGCTCTACTCTAGATTGAGTTTGATTGCCTTTGTCCATAAAAGCAAAGTATTTTGAGCCAAATAACAGCCAGATAAGAAATATCAGTCCGAACATCCATAAGATAAATTTATATTGAATCAGCATTTATAAAATTTTTGAGGAAGTTGAAAAATAACTTGTGCGTATCTTGATGCACAAACTAAAACCCTTTTTAGTTTAATTTATTTTAACATAAGCAAATTATTTTACTTGTTCTTATCCTCAAATATGCCGTTTACTCCTACCCAACTGCATAAAAGGTTGTTCAATAAACCTATAAGTTAAGGTGCATATCAGCATTAAATCAATCAATACCACTGTAGCAAGCAGGGTATATTCGGCCTTATTCAGATTGATTGCAGTTAGCTGAATCACTTTATTCAAACAGAACCACCCAATGCCGTGTAACAAATAAATGCTGTAACTGGCATCACCAAGCCGTACAAAGGCTTTCAGCCGGAGCAGTCCAAATATATCGCCGCCCAGCGCTATCAGGATAAACAGCAGGGCAAACAGGGGCAGGAAGTTGATGTGGTAGCGGCCAGTGGTGATGCTGAAAATCAGCACTAATAACAGCACAATTGCGCTATCACACAGCTTTTTCGGTATCTGTATCGATTCTGACACTATTCTGGCCAGCGCGCCCACGGCAAAGCAGGCTATGAAATAGGCTTTTGGCTGATTAAACGGGGCGACACAATAGACGGCGATAAATAGCACGCTGATTGCCAGTGGTAGCTGGCCGGTTTTCTGGCGCACAAAGCACAACAGCGGCAGGGAAAAGTAAAAAGCCCATTCCCAGTATAATGTCCACGCTACACCAGCATTAATCAGTCGTGCATCCCGCATACCAAACAATGGCGGTTTGACACCGGTAATGCCGGCATCAAACCAGTAATACAGGTTTAGCAGCATATCGCGGCTTACCAGTGTATGCCGTTGCAGATACAGTGCCAGCAGCACACAACAGCATGAAGACAAATAAAATATCGGGGCAATGCGCAAGAAGCGTTTCAGATAAAAATGCAGCCACGATGCCGGGCTGGATTGGGCAAACAGATAGCCTGAGAGCATGAAAAACAGGGTAACGCCGAATACGCCCATGCGCAGGTTGAGCGGATTATGCGCAAATACAGCCGGTGTCCATGACTGGCCATGCAGATAATAATAGCTGTAAACATAATGATGCATGGCTACGCTGAATGCCAGCAAAAAGCGCAGGCCATCCAGCCGCTCTATCCGCCGGCTGCCGGGATTATCCATAAATACAAACAGCCGCGAACTGAATACCGCCCAGCACAGCAGTAATAATCCCAGTATCCAGCCAAACATCTGATATGATTCAAGCATAATCCCTGCAAACGGGCAAAGGTTGGACACAACCCGATATTAATGGGTTTGGTCAGGGTTTGTGAATCTCGTTTCCATCATAATGCATGGCGGTTAATACACATCCCGCTGATAACGCTGCTGCTGCCGCAGCTCACTCAGGTAGTCATCGGCATCTTCAAGGCTAAGCTGCCCGTGAGTGGCCACGATATCCAGCAATGCCTGCTCAACATCATGTGCCATTTTGCTGGCATCGCCGCAAACATAAATATGTGCTCCTCGCTGTAACCATGCCCAGATATCCGCGGCCTGTTCACGCAATTTATGCTGCACATAAACTTTTTCATTACCCTGCCGGCTCCAGGCAAAATCGTAACGAGTCAATAACCCGCTTTTGCGGTATTGCAACCATTCCGCCTGATAAAGAAAATCATCGGTAAATTTCTGATTACCGAAAACCAGCCAGTTTTCGCCCGCGTCGCCATTGGCATCACGCTGCTGCATAAATGCGCGGAACGGGGCAATGCCGGTGCCGGCACCAATCATAATGATAGGCGTATTACCATCTTCGGGTAAGCGGAAACGGTGATTTTCTTCCACAAATACCCGTACCGCCCCACCCTCCTGCAAATATTCACCGAGAAAACCCGAAGCACCGCCGGTATATTGCCGGCCACGCTGGCTAAAGCGCACAACACCCACCGTTAAATGAACTTCTTCCCCAACCTCGTCCTGACTGGAGGCAATGGAATACAGGCGTGGTGTCAGCGGGCGGAAGAGATCATGCAGTGTCTGCGCACTGAGTAGCTGCGGATAGGTGGCCAAAACACTTACCGGCGGTGTGGTGGCGATAAACTGTTGCAAGGCAGCAGCATCAGCAATGATGCCATCCAGTTCGGCAATATGTGCCTGCTGCGCATAAGCCTGTACCAAAGCTGGTGTAGTCTGCGTAATATCCAGCTCGTTTTGTAATGCCTGTTCAATAGTCACCTCGCGGCCATCCGCCAGACGCACCGGTGCATCCTTATCCACCTGCGTATGTTGCAGAATTTCACTGACCAGCGCTGGGGCGTTCTGATAAAACACACCCAGTGCATCACCGGGCTGATAGCGGATACCGGAACCGGCCAAATCAATTTCAATGTGCTCAACGTCTTTGCCGGCATTGGGCGTTGTAATTCTCTGCCGTACACTCAGGCTGGCTGTGAAAGGGGCTTCTTTAGTAAATACCGCCGTCTGGGCGACAACCACACTTTGCTGTACCTCATTACTCACACCGGCATGACTGCTATTCAGGGCGCTAATCAGGGCAACGATTTTATCCTGCCACGCTGCTGCGCTGCTTTGATAGTCAACATCGCAATCTACCCGCTCGGCAAGACGCTGGGCGCCCAGTTGTGCCAGTTGGTGGTCAAAATCTTTACCACACTGACAAAATTGCGGATAGCTGCTGTCGCCCAGTCCCAGTACGGCAAAATGAAGCTGATTAAGAGCAGGGGCTTTTTTACCGAACAGATATTTATACAGCGGTAAGACTTCTTCCGGCGGTTCACCCTCACCCTGAGTGGAAGTAACCAGCAGCAGAATATCTTCACTGGCAAGCTGCTTGCTTTTGTAGTCGCCACTGGCACAGAGGGTAGCATTAATGCCCGCGGCTTCAAGTTTCAGTTGCAGACTTTCTGCCACACGGCGGGCATTGCCGGTTTGTGAGGCGGATAAAACCAGTACTTTACGTGCCACAACTGCTGCGGCAGCACTGGCTACAGGAACGGCTACCGGAGCAGCAGCACTTCCCTGCTGGCTGGTTGCCCATGCATAGCCAGATAGCCATGCTAGCTGCGTGGGCGATAGCTGCGCGAGTGATTGCAGCAATTCGGGGGATAGGGGTATGGTCATGGCTTGTGCTCGATAAAATTATGATTAATTTCATTTACAGGCTGCTAAAAACAATTCAGCCATACTAGCAAGCACAAAGATTTTTGAGAAAGAAATGGCGCTTATTTAGTTAGAAGCGACAAGCATATGTAAAAAGGCAGCCGGCGGGCTGCCCAGAAACGCATAGTCTGACTTCTCCAGACTGTCGTGCTAACGTTGTATACCGATTTCGGCAAAGGTATTGCGCATCACTCCATCCAGATGGCTGGCTGAGGCAAGCATTAAGCCCTGCTCTTTTTCATTCAGCGGTATTTCAATTACCTGACGGACACCATGACGGTTGAGCACGGCCGGCGTACCAATATACATATCCTGAACACCATACTGGCCGTTCAGATAGGCGGAAACAGGCAAGATGGTGTTTTCATCGTCCAGGAGCGCACGACAGATACGCGCCAGCGCCGCGCCGACACCATAATAAGTTGCCCCCTTGAGACGGATAATATCGTAAGCAGCATTAACTACACGGTTGGCAATATTATCCAAATCGGCTTCGGTAAAGCGCGGGTCATTTTTAATCCATTCTTCCATAGTCAAACCGCCTACACTCAGGTGTGACCAAGCCGGAAATTCGGTGTCGCCATGTTCACCAAGAATATAACCATTCACAGTACGCGGGTCGACATCAAACAGATAGCCTACATATTTACACAAACGGGCAGAATCCAGCGAGGTGCCGGAACCGATTACCCGTTCTGCCGGAAAACCGGATAGTTTCCATGTGGCATAGGTAAGAATATCCACTGGATTGGACGCTACCAGAAAAATACCATTAAAGCCGGATTCCACGATACGAGTTACGATGCTTTTAATGATATGCAAGTTGCGGTTAACCAAATCCAGACGCGATTCACCCGGTTTCTGTGCTGCACCAGCGGTAATCACCACGATATCAGCATCGGCAGCATCGCTGTAATCGCCAGCGTAAATGTTTTTCGGGTAGGTAAACAGTAAAGCATCGGCAATATCTTTGGCATCACCATGAGCCTTATCCCGTGCAACGTCGACAATCACCAGCTCCTGACCGATACCTTGAAGAGTAGCTGCATAAGCAAAAGTAGAACCAACAGCACCGGCACCAACCAGCACAATTTTCTGATGGTTTTTAGCATTAGTGGGCTGCAACATAATTCAACCTCGTTTCTATGGATAAATACAAATCTATGCGAATTTATGCATAAATTGTAGCAGGTTCACACATGCCAATTTTTTAATTTATTAATATTCATCTTTGATTACATATTTTGGTAAATGATGTATATAAATATCATTTTGTATGGATTTTTTTATTTTATTTATTTTTATGTTTAATTTTGAATGAGTTTTTACCATACCAAAAACAGAGCCACCAACAGGCTGATTATTCTGCGAGGCATGTGCTTAAATGGCAAACAATATTCACATCAGCCAAGCTGACAACTGTACTATAGTTACACCAGCTAGCGAGGATTTCAAACAAACCCTCTGACCAGCCGTTCTACGGTGCAAGGTGCGTAAGGGTGGTATTTGACTGGTTTGTGATGGCTTTGTCAGAGAAAAAATTTTTATATATCTGGTATTTCAATTAAATTAAAGCAATATATATAATTTAAAAATGACTAAAATAAGTTAAGTTAAGAATAATTATAGTTAACCCATCAAACAATTATGGAGGTGATACCAATATGACCAATCAACATTTTTCTGCTGATGCTCCGCTTTCGTCAAAAGAAGAAGATAAATTTTCTCGATGGAAATTTGCAGAAAGAGTTGGACAAGTGATTGCGAGAAGAGAGGATCCAAGTGGTCTTGTGATTGGGCTATATGGAGTATGGGGAGATGGAAAAACTTCCGTTCTAAACTTTATACAGCAATCCCTCAAATCTGAAGAAAAAGTTATTTGCATCAAGTTTAATCCATGGCGTTATGGTACTGAAGATGATTTATTAAAAGGGTTCTTTTTTACCATTGCGGAGGCATTAGATACCGAATTAATTAGAAGGGGTGATTATTTTAAGGATTTAGTAAAAAACTTAGCGCCACATGCTGGAGAAGCTATAAATTTGGGCTGGCTGGGTAATATAATTAGCCACTTCATCAAAAAAGTTGATACAGATGAATTGAAAAAGAGAATTGAAGCTGCATTAGAAAAAGCCAAAAAACGAGTTCTTATTTTGATTGATGATGTGGATAGATTGGATAAGGCAGAAATCCAATTATTATTTAAGATTGTTAAATTAATCGCTGATTTTAAATATACAGCCTATATTTTAGCCTTTGATAAAGATATTGTGGCTTCATCATTACAAGAGAGATATACGGGTGCTAATCATAATGCAGGTGAAGCATTTCTAGAGAAAATCATCCAAATACCCTTACATTTACCCGCAGTGGATAAGGAAGTTTTACAACAATTTTGTTTTAATGATATCAATAGTGCTTTAATAGTGGCTGATATTAAGCTTACTGATCAACAATCTCAAGAGTTTCAGCGATGTTTTATTGGCTTTGATGAACAATTACGTACGCCTCGTAGAGCTAAACTCTATGGTAATACGTTGTTATTTTCTCTTCCTCTATTAAAAGGAGAAGTTAATCCTGTTGATTTAATGCTTATTGAGGGCGTTAGAATTTTTTATCCATCTTTATATGAAGCCATTAGAAAGCATAAGGAATTTTTTACGGGAATATTTCAGCAAGAAAATACTGAATCAGTAAAAAAGCAAATAGAAGATATTATTAATACCGCACTTGATTTACAACAGAATATTAATAAAGAAAATATTATCAACTTATTAAAACAATTATTTCCCAAATTAAATCAAGTATATAACAAAGAACATTATAGTTTACATCATTTTTCAAAATGGAATAAGGCTCAACGTATCTGTTCAAAAAATTATTTTTCAAGATACTTTTTGTATTCAATTCCAACTGGCGATGTTGCTGATTCGGCTATATCTTCTTTATTATCAAATTTAGCGTCTTGGCACCCTCCTTTTAATGAAAATGAAAATCCATTAAATGATTTAATAGATACTGATAATGCGGGCAATATTATTCAAAAGTTGACAAATAAAGCCAAAAATATTCCAAGTGACATTTCTTATCCATTAACAATTGCAATAGCCCAAAAAAGTGAATTAATGCCTGATCCTGAAAGAATAGACTTTTGGCTAACAACGTTAGGTCAATCCGCTATTTTATCAAGTGATTTAATCCAAAATGTTGAAAAAGATAAAAGAGCAGAATTAATTTATACATGTATTGATAGTGCTTCTTCTCTTGCGTTCAAGGTAACACTTTTCTACTGGCTTAATATAGAGGATAAAGAAAGACCAGAAAAAAAATACTTTTCAGAAGAATGTATCAATCAATTTGGCAGATATTTAGGTAGAAATATTATAGAAAAACATATAGCTCAAGGTGAAGATATCACTATAAATTATTCTAGGGTTTTATTTGATATCTTTAATATATTACATAAGTATGTAAACAATCAATGTGTTAATGATTATGTTATGCCATTAATTACTCAAGACCCAATGGCCATTGTACGTTTGCTTACCGCATATACGCCAACGGTATGGGATGAGGCAGGTAAACATAAGGTTGATTTTAAAAGACAGTATTATAATAGTTTAACTGAAAAAATAGATGTGTCTGCTTTTATTAAAAGCATTGAAGATAATTTTTCTCATTTGCTTGATATACCAGATGATTTTCCAAAAAATCCTCGGAAAGAACATCCAAATGCAGGGGAGCTGCTTATACGACAATTTTTGTGGCTATATCATCATCCTGAAAAGGGTTAATCACTGGAATAAATAATAAAGCCGCAAGCTGACTTGCGGTTTACCATTTTATTTGTTGTTACATCATTCTGTTTTATTAATCAGTCTTTCCATCGCTTTAGGCGTGATTTCTAAAATCTTGGCAATATCTTCAGTTGGTACGCCTTTATCTAATAAAGCAGTTACCGTTGCCCGCATAAGTTTTTCTCGTTTTTCTCTTTCAGCTTTAGTCTTGCTCTTTTCAACTGCCAGTTGTTCTTTGGCGATTTTCTTCTCTTCTTTGCGTATCCGTTCAACCACTTGGTAAGGCGGTACATATTTAAGGCTTTGTTCGAGCTCTTCCATCAGTCTGATGGTGCGAAAGCTGATGTAGCTTCTGGGGGTGATAATCAGGTGGTCGGTAAGCTCGATATTTAAAATGCGGGCAACCTGAATTAAGCGGTCGGTGGTGTCTTTATCGTCCTCAGAAGGGGTTAGCGAGCCGGATGGATGGTTATGTACGATAATCACGCGTGAAGCGTTTTTCATTACGGCTACGCGAAACACGTTCATGGGCTCGATGTTGACTGCTTTATAGGTGCCGAGCGCAATCAGTTCGATATACAGGATATAACCGCGCAGATTCATGCCGATGATCCAGAAATGTTCTTTTTCTTGGTCAATTTTGTTTTCACGCAATAATACGCGCTGCATGATGCTGTATACGTCGTCTGTGTTCTGGATATAGCGTTTGTCATTTTTGGTCAGTTTAATATCCATCTTATCCCTATGTAAAATAACTTAAAAATAATATAACGTATTCTGTATGTGCTAAGCAGTAGTTAATCTACACCGATAATTCATGTTGATAAAGAATGTTTGATTTGGGCTGGCAATACTCTTTTAAACAATAAAGTTAAGCGGTGATGGTTTGCTAAAACCAGCGAGCGGCAGATAACTTGACTATACATGCTATTGTTTATGATTATACCATTAGATACAAGCTGTAAAGGCCTGTTGTGTTTCAAGTGTGATGGTGAATTGTTCTTGTGTATCTATGTTGTTTTAATGGTTTTTAAATGTTGCTTCTGCTGCGCTTTATCATGCGGATATCCTTTGCCGTATATATGGCATGGCTGATTCTGTTTTTATCAATGGCAGGAAAATACGGCGCGCTGGATATATCCGCTATCAGATGTTTACTGGAGCTGTGGGGAGGATTTCTGACTTTGAGTTTCTGCTGTTTTATGGGGTGATTTCCATCAGGAAAATGGTTTAGGTTATAAGCGGTTTCGGTATGATGAGCTTGGCTATAGCCGGTTTAGCCAGCCATACCCGATAGAATTAGCTGCGTGCATTAATTTCTATCAGTGTCTGGCTGGCTGCAATGGCATGTGATACTAAAGCTGTTTTACAGTCCTACGGCATAATAGAATACGCGGCCAACTATAACTATATGTTTAACCGATACGTATTCATCCTGATACTCTTCTTTGTTATAGGCATGTAGGCGTACTTCATCGTAAGGCATGGAATACAGTTTTCTGATGCGATACTGGTGATTCTGTTTAATCAGATACAGATTGCCGTCAATTATATTGGTACGGTTTAAATCTACGGCAAAAATTGTTCCGTGCGGAATGATGGGATCCATGCTGTTATCTCTCACTGGAAAGCACACCACCATTTCGGGGCTGATTTTTTTACGCGCCAGAAGCTCGGTACTCAGGCTGAATTTTTTGCAATGCTGTCCGTATGGCTGTTTTGAATGTGCATAACCGGCCATTTCAATCGATGGATACAGGCATACCTGTGTTTCATCCTGATTGTACGGGGCAATGTTAATTACAGCAGGCACGCCGGTAGTCTGTGTCGGAAACGGTTTGCCTCGACCTTCTCGTAGCCACGCTAAATTGACACTCAATATGTTGGCAAGTATATCGAGATTCTTAGGTTCGTAATGGCCGCATTCCCACTTGAATACGGCGGTTTTGGAAACGCCCATTTTATCGGCGATTTGTTGTTGTGACAGGCCAATACGCTGCCGAGCCTGTTTAATGCGATCACTTAACATCTGTTATTTCCCGATTAAAAGACAATAGAATGTTAACTTAATTGGTGTTATGTTTTGTTTACAAAAATAGTTACTGTCAACATGTGATTTGACAATTTTTCTGGTTATTCTTTGTAATATTTACGTTATTTACATATCTACGATAGTCTTAGGTTGTTAACCTGCAATTGGATTTATACAACACATACTGGTTATAGCAATATAACCTATATTCGATTAATGTTCACACATTATTCTTATGTGTTGTTTACATACACAGTTTATACTGATGCATTTATACTTACTTCTAAGGCCTGTGCTGTGAATAATCTTTAAATAAATGTTTACGTGGTATGTATTCTTCATATCTGTTTTAATCTATAGCTAGCTGCCAGCATCTGTAAATGCTGCTGTGGTTAATAATGAATAACCATATACTGCCAGTGTGAAGTGAGGCTGGCAGTGTATGTGAGACGGTTAATTATCTGCGCCGGATTTTTCAGGCTACAGACACGCACTTGAGTGCGGTTTTAGGCCAGTGAGGCAATCATGCCGGCGGCTACGGTGTGATTGGTGGTTTCGTCAATCAGGATAAAGGCACCGGTAGCCGGATTGGCTTGGTAGGTAGTGGCTACTATTGGTTTCTGCACGCTGAGCTGTATGCGGCCGATATCATTCAGTTGTATGCTGTCGCTGTCTTGGCGGTGATTCAGGCTTTGTACATCCAGCAGGTAATCAACCTGCCTGATTTTGGTATAAACGGTCTGTGTGCTATGTTTGAGCCAGTAGCGTCGGGCGCAATTCAATGGCTTGCTGTCAAACCAGCATATTGAAGCGCTGAGATTTTTGGCTGGCTGCAATGTGCTGTCTGCGGCAACGATGCTGTCGCCGCGTGATACATCTATATCATCAGCCAGTACTATGGTGAGCACGGTACCTGCCTGTGCCTGCTCTACCTGACCGGCCGGTGTATATATGGCGGCAATGGTGCTGGTCTGGCCGGCCGGTTCGATGCGCACGGGGTCGCCCACGCGCAGGCAGCCCTGTTCCAGCCGCCCCTGATACCCGCGAAAATCATCGGCACTGCTGCCATCCAGCCGCGCAACGCGCTGTACTGGAAATAGTGCCGGTGCGGCCAAGAGCTGGCTGTTGCGGTTGGCCACGGGCAGGCTTTCCAGCAGTTGTAACAATGGCTGCCCCTGATACCACGGCATATGCGCGCTGGCGGTTACGATGTTGTCGCCATTGAGGGCGGAGATGGGTACGTAGTTAATATTGTGCAAATCCAGTGCGGTAGCCAGTTTGTTATAGGCACGTTTGATGGCGTTGAATTTTTCTTCGCTGTAGTCGAGTAAATCCAGTTTGTTTACGGCCACGATGATGTGTGCTGTTCCGAGCAGTTTGAGGATGGCACTGTGGCGCCGGGTTTGTGGTAATAAGGCCGGTGTGTGTTCGCTGTAATCCAGCCGGGTGGCATCTATCAGGATAATGGCGGCATCGGCGGTTGAGGCTCCGGTTACCATATTGCGGGTGTATTGTTCATGCCCGGGGGTGTCGGCAATGATGAATTTGCGTGCCGGGGTGGCAAAATAACGGTAGGCTACGTCGATGGTTATGCCCTGCTCGCGCTCGGCGGCCAGCCCGTCGGTGAGCTGGGCAAAATCGGGGACGCCATCGGCGGTACGTTTGTGTTTGCCGTGATACAGCGCGGCCACCTGATCGGCCAGTAATGACTGGCTGTCAAATAGTAGACGCCCTATCAGGGTAGATTTGCCATCATCCACGCTGCCGGCAGTTATAAAACGCAATACGGAATCGGTGCTCATCGGTGTCTCACTTCTGTGGGGTTGCTGCCTGCGCCAGCATCTGTTGCAGGCTCTGCCAGACGGGTGGTAATTCGCTGAATCCGTCTTCGGCCATTAGGTGGCCGCCAGACGGTACATAATCGATGCTGCTATGCAATGCATGGGCGATGGTGCTGCTGGCGGCTTCGGGAACATAGGGGTCATTGGTGGAAATAATGCTGTGTACCTTCATGCTGATGTGCTGCAAAACGGTGAAATCGGGCTGGCTGGCATGGATATAGTCATCCAGTATTTTTAATTCGGGCAGTTGGGTGGCAAAGCCGGCCGCCAGTATGAGCCCGCCCAGCTGTGCCGGCCGGTGCCGGCTGAGAAAGTGCAGCAAGGTGATGACGCCAAGGCTGTGGCCAATCAGAAAGGTGTTTGCTTGGGGCTGGCCGATAATTTCATCCAGTGTCTGCTGCCACTCTGCGGCCTGTGGATAGTCTGGTGTGGGCATGGCCGGCTGGGTTACGGTGTTACCGGCGGCGCGTGCCTGTGTGGCCAGCCAGTCAAACCAGTTATCATGCGGGCTACTTTGAAAGCCGTGTACGATAAATATGTGTGGCGGTGCTGTGGTGGGTGTATTGGCCATCAGAAATAACCTGCTTTCTTGCGTTCTTCCATCGCTGCTTCTGATACTTGATCATCCATGCGGGTGGCGTTGCGCTCGGAGATGGTGGTTTGTGCGGTTTCGGCTATGATTTCTGCTGCGGTGGCCGCTACGCTGGCTACGGGGCAGGTGCAGGAAATATCGCCTACGGTACGGAAGCGTACGCTGCGGATTACGCTCACTTCGTTTTCTTTTTTGGGTGTCAGCTCGGTTACTGGTACCAGCATATTGCCGCGTTCTACGACTTCTCGCTGGTGTGCATAGTAAATCGGTGGCAAGGCAAGCTGTTCGCGCGCGATGTATTGCCAGATATCGAGTTCTGTCCAGTTGGAAATCGGGAATACGCGCATGTTCTCGCCTGGGTGCAGGTGGGTATTGTATAAATCCCATAATTCCGGCCGCTGGTTTTTGGGATCCCACTGCCCAAATTCATCGCGAAAGGAGAAAATCCGTTCTTTGGCGCGGGCTTTTTCCTCATCCCGCCGCGCGCCGCCCATTAGTGCATCAAAGCCATTGGCTTCGATGGTTTCCAGCAGGGTGATGGCCTGTGCGGCATTGCGTGAATCGGTAGCACGGCGCAGGGTAACGCTGCCGCGGCGGATAGAATCTTCTACGCTGCCAACAATCAGCCGTGCGCCCAACTGTTGTACGGTGGCATCGCGAAAAGCGATGACTTCTGGGTAGTTGTGTCCGGTATCTATATGTACCAGTGTCAGCGGTAATTGCAGGCTGTGTCCGGGAATCTGAAATGCTTTGACGGCCAGTGCCAGCAGTACTACTGAATCTTTGCCGCCGGAAAACAGTAACGCCGGATTGCGCGCTTCGGCCACTACTTCGCGGATGATGTAAATCGATTCGGCTTCCAGCCAGTCCAGATGTTTGTCTTGAATACTCATGATGTTTCCGTTATGGCTGCCAAGCATGTCGGCCATGCCTGCAACGCTGGGTTGATTTCTGCCTATTTGTGCAAACCACATTCTTTGCTATCCTGACTTTCCCACCACCAGCGTCCGGCACGAATGTCTTCTCCGGCTTTTACGGGACGGGTACAGGGCTCACAGCCAATGCTTGGATAGCCTTGCTGGTACAGCTGGTTTACTGGCAACTGCTGCATCCGGGCATACGCCCATACTTCGGTTTCCAGCCAGTCGGCCAGTGGATTGTATTTGGCGATGCCATGCGCTTTATCCTGCTCCGCCAGTGCTAACGCTGTGCGCGTAGTTGATTGCTCCCGCCGCTGTCCGGTTATCCATGCATCGGCCTTGTTCAGGGCGCGGCCAAGCGGTTCGATTTTGCGGATATGGCAGCATTCACGCCGCAGGGCAACGCTGTCATAAAAAGCCTGTTTGCCATGGGCGGCTACATAGGCATCAACAGCGTCTTCATCCGGCCGGTATTCGGCAATGCGGATACCCCAATGCTCATAGGCGGCACGCAGCAGGTTCTGTGTTTCGTTATTGAGTGCGCCGGTATTGAGGGTAAATACTTCAATTGGTAGCTGCTCGCGCACAATGACATCGGTGATGACCATGTCTTCAACCGCCAGACTGGAGGCAAATTTAATATGCTGATGCTGCCGTACAATCTGCTGTAAACGTGTCTGCAACTGGGCGGTTAAGGCCGGCAGGCGTTTGGTGGCGGCCGCATCATGCGGTGGTGTCCACAGGCGGGGGCGCAACATGGTTATGACTATCCTGAATGTATAATTTGTTAATGACTGCAACTGTTTAAGCAGATTACTGTCTGAATCACACGGATAGTAGCAAGCGCAGGCAGCGGCAAGGAAAGAATAAAAATTTCTTTCTTTATAACCAAATCCCCAGTCTGTGCATGGCGATGGCAGATATAACTGCCAACGCTTTGGTTAGAAAAATTGCTTCTTTTTCAGGCGGGCACTGGTGCTTATAAGATGGCATGCTAAATACAACGATAAGCCAGTATGAATCACTACCCGATATTTACTCATTTACACCAGCGCAAGGTATTACTGGTAGGCGGCGGTCTGGTGGCCGAACGCAAGGCCAGCGCGCTGTTACAGGCCGGCGCACGGCTACAGGTGGTTGCGCAGCAAACCACTGCTCAGTTTGCAGAGTGGTTTGCGGCACAACAGGCCGAATACATTGGTACGGAGTTCAGCCCCGATTTATTGAATGGTGTGTTTCTGGTGGTTGCAGCCACCAGTGACCATGCGCTGAATCGGCGTATTTTTCAGGCGGCCGAAGCGGCGGCAACATTTTGCAACTGTGTCGACCAGCCGGCCTGCTGTTCTTTTATTGTGCCGGCACTGATTGACCGCAGCCCGATACAGGTAGCGGTGAGCAGCGGCGGCCACGCGCCGGTGCTGGCGCGCCTGATTCGCCAGCAGATTGAAGTGTTGCTGCCTTTCTCTCTGGGACGGGTGGCTGCGGTAGCCGGACGCTGGCGCAAACAGGTGAAAACTGCCTTACGCAGCCTCAGTGAGCGGCGGCGTTTCTGGGAGCAGTTGTTTCAGCACAGCCGCTTTAGCCAGTATATTGCCAGCGGCGATGAAGCTGTGGCAGAAACGCTGTTGCAGCAACAGTTGACTCAGCACCAGCCGCTGCCGCAGGGTGAAGTGGCGTTGGTGGGTGCCGGCCCAGGCGATGCCGGCCTGCTAACTTTACATGCTTTGCAAGCCATGCAGGCAGCGGATGTGGTGTTATACGATGCACTGGTATCGGCAGAAGTGCTGGCGCTGGTGCGTCGCGATGCTTTAAAAATCAGTGTGGGCAAACGCTGCGGACGCCATCAGGTGCAACAGCAGCAAACCAATGAGCTGCTGGTAGAGTGGGCACAGCAGGGTAAACGTGTGGTACGCCTCAAAGGCGGTGATCCGTTTGTCTTTGGCCGTGGCGGTGAGGAATGCGCGGTATTGCAAGCGGCTGGCATTCCTTTTCGTATTATTCCCGGCATCAGTGCCGGTTTGGGAGCCACTGCCTATGCCGGTATTCCACTCACGCATCGCGATTATGCCCAGAGTGTTTTGTTCGTTACCGGCCACCAGCAATTGGGCAGCCAGACATACGGCTGGCAGACGCTGGCCTGTGCACGGCAAACACTGGTGATTTATATGGGAACGCTGCAAGCGGCGGAAATCAGCCGGCAGTTAATTGCCCACGGGCGGGCGGGCAGTACGCCGGTAGCGATTATTTCGCATGGCACTCAGGCCAATCAATGTGTATTAACCGGTGAACTGCATCAACTGGCGGTACTGGCTCAACAGGCGGCCACACCGGCGCTGATGGTTATTGGGGAGGTGGTACGGTTGCGGCAGCAACTGGCGTGGTTTCAGCCACAGGGCGATTCTGTCGCCGACGAGGCAGCAGCTTAGCCATGATGTGCTTGCTGCCATAAAAAAACAGCACGTGCGCAGACGTGCTGTTGTTGTTTTCTGCATAATCTGTATCAGTCTGCCCGTGCTGCTGTCTGGGCATAATTGGCCAAGCCAATTTCTTCAATCAGGTCTAGCTGTGTGCCCAGCCAGTCGAGATATTCTTCATTTACTGCTTTTTGCTGTTCAAGCAAATCGCGTGACACAAAATCAAGCTGGTTTTCACACACGGCAATCGCATCGGCCAGCGCGATATGCTTGGCCTGTTCCGCCTGCTGGTCACACTGTAAAATCTCGGTGATGTTTTCACCCACCAGAATCTTGCCATATTCCTGCAAGTTGGGCAGTCCTTCCAGCAGCAGTATGCGTTCAATCAGTGCATCGGCACTTTTCATGTCGCGAATGGAATGTTTGTACAGCACTTCGCCTAGCTCGGCAAAGCCCCAGTTGCGTAAAATTCTTGCATGTAAAAAATACTGATTGATGGATACCAGTAGCAAACCCAGATTTTTATTCAGTGCCTGTAAGGCCAAACGGTCACCCTGCATATTTTTCTCCTTACAACTGGTTTTGCAGATAGTTTGGCAAACCCATTACTTCAATCTGGCGTAATTGCTGTTCCAGCCAGTGGGCATGGTCTTCTTCGGTATCTTTCAACTGCGCCACCAGAAATTGCCGGGTGACATAGTCTTGTTCCTGTTCACATAGTTTAATTGCATCTTTCAGGTTCTGGCGCACACTCAGCTCGGTAGCCAGATCATTTTGCAACATGCTCACTACATCGGTACCAACATTGACTGCATCCGGCACCATGTTTGGCTTGCCGTTGAGCATCAGAATACGGTGGATAAACTGGTGTGCGTGGTCGGTTTCTTCCTGCATCTCATGGTCTATGCGCTGAAAAAGCTGCATATAGCCCATATCTTCATACATACGTGAGTGCGCAAAATACTGGTCACGTGCGGCTAGCTCTCCTGCCAGTAAGCGGTTTAAACAATCCAGTACAACTTTTTTACCTTCCATATTTGCTTCCTTTTTGCTCAAAGCTGTTCTGTTGGCATAGCCAGACAGCTTTGATTAATTATTAAACAGTCATCAACAATCCAGCCTGACCCTGAAACCGTCATCACCAGATAAACCATTTAAATAGCATTAATTTATGCTGTTGTTTTCGTACCTGTGCTGCGTATACTAAGCCTATCAGTAGATTAAGCATACATTTGCATCACCGTACTGTATCCAATGGGGATAAATAGTTTGCCGCTGTATTTTGTGCAGCCGTCAATTGCAGGCTTAAATTAATCTGCCATCCCATCCCCCGCTAAACAGTTGTATTAATTACGCAATATTTTCAGTACAATAATCAATACAACCATTTGAACTTATCATAACATTAAATTTCATCACTATTTTTAATCTAAATAAAACTAATTTTCATAATTATTCATCTAAAAATTCAAAAATTAACTTAAATATTCAACAAAAACATAGCATTAGAATAATAATGGTTCTCATCATTTATTAAAATCTATCAGCAGGCCTGCCTGAGCCAGCCAAATTAGAAAACATTTATATAAATTAACTTTATTTAACTATTATACAGATACTTGTACAACCAAATTATTACATAGTCATAATGAAGTTATGCCAGAGAAAATATAACCATTTGCATTTATTGCCTGTTCATGCCATATCCGCCAATGCATATATTTTTTGTGGTATTTATTGTTGGTATAAATGTAATGGGCACCAGTGGTACAGATAGCTACAACTGGTGCCTGCAAATAGGCCAATAAAATATATTCTGCAACGATATGCTTCAGCTTACCCAGCTTAGGGGAGCAGATTTAGTCGCGTATGCGTACTGCTGCTGGCTGACAAAATACGCGGAGGCGCCAGTAATACCACAAAGTTATTAATGCACTCATACCTCCCCTTCATGACTCAAGTGAATGGTGGCTGCACCACCCTGATGTAATTGTTGTAAGGCTTGCAGGGTAGTTACATAGGCACGCGGATTATCCATAATCAGATTAGCCAGTTTCAGCGGTAGCCGCATCTGCTGATAATTCAGGTGCGACCAGGCTGCATCACTGGCCAGCAGCGCCCAGCCATTATCTGTGGCCACAAAAGCGCCAAGCTGGCCGGCGGCATGACCGGGCAGCGGCACAATCACAATTTCCCCCTCACTTTCCGGCAAGGCATAGCCATATTGAAATGGCGCCAGTTGGGCGGGTAGTGCCTGCACCGGAAATGTTTCCACAAACTGAATTTGGCTTTCAAAACCATCTGGTATCAGCCCGGGCACAAAAGCCTGCCTTAACGCCGCTATTCCGCGCAACTGCCGCAACTGCTGCCAGCCTTCACCCGAACAAATCATGCGACAATTGCTGAAATCGCGTAAACCGGCAATATGGTCGGCATGAAAATGTGATATCAGTATCGCCGTTATATCTGCTGCCCCCAAACCCAACTGCTGCAACTGCGCCAGTATCGTCTGCTGCGGGCTGAAATAGGTAGGCGTTACCCAGCGGTAGAGGTGATATATGCCCTTTCTGGTATAGTCATCAAAATAGCTGGCATAGCCAGTATCCCACAACCAGTGCCGCCCATGTGCGCTCAACAGATAGGCGCGGGACGGGAATTTACATTTGCGTACAGGTGCGCCACGCAGAACAACGCAACCCAAATGGGTACAGTACCCGCTATCAAGACTCAGAATTTCAGCCATGTTTGGCCGCCATGCCCTGCTGACGCAGCCACTGCGCTGTTATCTCAACTGCTTGCGTTAGGTTGTACTGTGGCTGATAACCCAGTTCGCTAATGGCACGGCTGTTATCCAGCGTCATATCGTAATACAGCGCACCGACTCCATAACGCGTCCATAAGGGCTCTTTGCCCGTCAGTTTCGCTACTTTTTCCAACAGCGTGGCCACACCATAAACAAGCGGATAGGGCACAGAACGTATCTGATAATGCCAGCCCAACTGCTCCGTCAGCAACTGGTGTAACACATCCACCAGCTGCCGTGGCTGCTGATTGGTAATATTGTAAATTCGCCCCGAAGCCAGCCCGGCTGTAGTAGTAGCCAGCATCATCGCTTGCACCACATTCAGCACAAAGGTCAGGTCTAACAGTACTTTGCCGCCCCCGGGCAGACGTAATTGCTGTCGTCCGGCCTGCAACTGGGTCAGAAACCACGGCATAATCACGCGGTCATGCGGCCCAAACAGGGCACGCGGACGCAGAATGATATAGCTTGTTGCCGGAAAACGGGGTAATAATTCTAATATTTCCTGCTCGGCAGCATATTTAGTGGCGGCATAGAAGTTCGCAAAGCGCTTGGCACGATGTTCTTCGGTAAGCTGATAAAGCGGTCGGTAATCAAAATACACCGATGGTGTGGAAATATGCACAAAGCGCGCCACTCCTGCTGTTCCGGCAGCCTGTGCCAACTTGCGTGTGGCCAGTACGTTGGCCTGATAGAATTCCGCCCAGCTCCCCCATGCAGAGGACTTGGCAGCACAATGCCAGACGGCGTCACAGCCCTGCATTAACTGTACACACTGTTCGACACCGGCCTGCTCCAGATCAAGCGCAGTAAATGGCGCCTGATACTGGTGCAGCCATTGCGCAGCCGCCTGATTGCGGCCGGTGGCATGAACTTGATGTCCCTGCTGTAATAGATATTCCGCCGCATTGCGCCCTAGTCCACTGGTGGCACCAGTGACCAGTATTTTCATGGCAACAGCACCATACCCCCAAGTGTCAGTCCGGCAGCAGTACCAAACAACATCAACGGTTTGCCCGCATGTACCCTTCCTGTTGTCCATGCTTCATGCATTACCGTAGGAATAGAGGCCGCCACCTGATTACCGCGATAACGGTAAATATTCACATACTGATCCGGCCTGATACGTAGCTGCTTGCAAATGTGTTTAATCGCCAAATGGCTGGCCTGATGCATCAGCACACAATCTACTTGTGGCATAGTCAAACCGGCTTGCTGCAACAGACGCTCGGCAAAGCTCTCAATCAGCGTGGTGGCTAGTCTGAATAATTGCTTGCCTTTCATATCAAACAGAAAATCACTGTCGTCCATCCCTACTCGCAGATTGCGTCGCGTGCCACCACAACGCACCTCACACAACTCGAGCCCCTCAGGATAGGTTTCCAGCAAAAACGACAGAATACCACTGCTGCCATCGCCTTTTTCCACAATTGCACAAGCTGCACCATCACCAAAAATCAGTGCAGACTCCTCATCATCCCAGTTAAGACCGCGCGAAGGCAGATCGGCAGAAACAATAGCAATGCGCCGGTACACACCCTGATTAAGCAGACAGGCCGCCATTTCCAGCGCAGTCATAAAACTAACACAAGTATTATTGATATCGAAACAGGCAATATTCTGCGGTAAGTTGCTCACTTTCAGAATATGCGCGGCAGTATACGGTAATACCTGAATACCAATTGCCGAAGCAGAAATCAGCAAATCAATAGATTCCGGCGCAATCTGCTGGCGTTGCAGCGCATCGTTCAATGCCTCGACAGCCAACTGTGCCTGACCGACATCGTCAGTAATATGAAAACGGTGCTCGATACCGGAACGTCGCTGTACATAACCATCAGGCTTGTTAAAACGCTTGTCCATCTCAGCAGATGTTACACATCGTGCCGGTACAGCAGCACCTGTAGAAAGAATTTTTAATGGTGTAATTGCGCGTACTGAATTTTGTGCCGCCATCCGCTTCTCCTGTACATTAACAGTCATCTTGAAAATAAATAATAAAAATCAACATTATTTAGCGTATACATAATTTTTTGCACAAACTTTGATATAGCACAAGTATCAACCAAGAAGCTGATTATTCTAATCAATTCATCACAGCAAATTTAATCCCATACAGATAAATAAACCCATTGGCATTTTTAATTTTAAGCTAAACTTCACACTATCCGGCATCTTTAGTCAGTCAGCACTTTATGACAAACCTGAATAAAATATATTTCAAAGAAATAATTTTCTGAAAAAATTATCTTTAACTACAATAATATGTGTATCAAATTAACAACATGAAACATAAATTAACCTATATAACACCTATCTCAAACAGGGGTTTACATATAAATTAATTCATGGATAAAAATAACCAGTTACATTAGTCATTAGAAATCAAAAAATCCGCACTGGAACTTATTTCTCCGGCTGGCACACAGCCAGTACGGAAAGAAAGTTCCAGTACGGATTGATTTAGATTACAGACGAGTTATTGCCTTACAGCACGATACCGCCAGTAACCCCGTATACCTGAGCTGTCACATAGCTGGCTTCATTAGACATCAAGAAAACATAGGTAGGTGCAAGTTCAGCAGGCTGACCAGCGCGACCAAGTACAGATTCACTCTGGCCAAATTTCGGAATGGCTTCAGTAGGCTGGCCACCGGTAATTTCCAGTGGAGTCCAGACGGGGCCCGGTGCCACAGAATTTACCCGGATACCTTTTTCGGCCACCTGTTTGGCCAGTGCCTGAGTAAAGGCCACAATCGCGGCTTTAGTTGCAGCATAATCCACCAGATTAGGACTAGGCTCAAAGGCTTGTACAGAACTGGTGGTAACAATGGTCGCACCAGCAGGTAAATGAGGCATAGCAGCCTGAATTACCCAGAACAAGGAAAATACATTAATCTCAAATGTTTTTTTCAACTGTTCCGTACTGATATCACAGAAACGCTCTACTGCGGTCTGTTTGCCGGCAACCAAAGTCAAACCATCCAGTCCGCCCAGCTCGGTATGCGCTTTTTCAACTAGCTGTTTGCAGAAATGCTCATCACTCAAATCACCGGGAATACACACCACTTTACGGCCAGCTTCCTGTATCAGAGCTGCAACCTGTTTAGCGTCTTCCTCTTCAGCCGGCAAATAATTAATTGCCAGATCCGCGCCTTCGCGGGCGTAGGCAATCGCTGTAGCGCGCCCAATACCCGAATCGGCACCGGTGACCAGAATCTTGCGTCCGCTCAAACGGCCATGACCTTCATAGCTTTTTTCGCCACAATCCGGTACCGGATCCATCCTGCTTTGCAGGCCCGGGGCAGGCTGATACTGTTTAGAAAAATCCTGATGGTAGTACTTGGTTCTTGGATCTTGTAAACCTTCTTGATGATTCATAATACATCTCCATGTTTAACAATGCTTTATCCAGATGGAACAGCAAAACCATCATACGACAGATTATGATGCGAGCAAAGAAAATCCCCTGTAATTTATGTCAATATTGTAGTTAAAATTTATTAATCTCAATGGCTTGGATATTTTTATACAAATTATGACAAAAAATAACCAGAGCAGGCTGAATACTAAACATAATTATCCATATCCAGCATAAGCAGCCCGCCCGGACAAACCTCAGAAACGATGCGTATACGAAATACCAGCAATATGTGCATGTGAACGGTAATCCGCCTCACCGCGTACATTGCTTGAAACATGCATACCTTGATCCTGCTGGTTCATATGCGTCTGCTGAATATGCAGATAAGCATACGACACGGCCACAGTATCGTTTTTATTTACATCATATTTGGCACCAGCACCAAACAGCCAGCGATTCCCGTCAGGAATAGTAGACAGCCGCGTAGCCGAGCTGCGCACCGGTGACTGGTCATAATTTACCCCGAAGCGCCACTGTAGACGCGGATTCTGCTGATAAGAAGCCCCTACACCCACCGCATAGGTATCACGCCAATTAGTAGTAATATGCGTGGTATTCGAAGTAGCCCCATGTACCGGATCAATCGCTTTGTCGTGCTCAAAATTAATATCCAGCTGATGCAGACGCGAAGAACGCGTCCAGCTCACATTACCAAACACATTCCACTGCGGATTCACTTTCCACATACCATGTAGCGACATCACTTCCGGCGTGGTAATTTGTACCTGCGCACCTTCCAGAGCCTTAAAGCCAAACTGCTCAAACAGCGGTGCATAGTTTTGCGCATAGCTGCCCATTGGCTTCCAGCGTGCGGTACCGTGCAGATGCTGCTTAATCTTGGAACGATAGCTAACACCTACTCGCACATCATCATTAATATCCCACAGCCAGCCAGCATTGAAGCCATAGCCCCAGTCATTGCCTTTCACCGTGGCACGCGCATCAAATGCGCCCGGTGCTTTCTGATGTAATACAGCCTGCGGAATGCCAGACTGTGCACTGCCCACCGGCGCAAAATCGGCATATTTCTGTACTTCCGCATGCAGGTACTGCGCAATCAGCCCGACACCAACCGAGTGTCGGTCATTGATTTTATAGGCAATAGCCGGATTAATATCCAGCGCCTTCACATTGGTTTTATTCACGTTATAGCGCAGCACCGAATCGGAACTGTCATTGGTTCTGGCCGCATACGGAATATACACCCCCAGCCCCATGCCCCATTTATCATTCAGACGATGGGAAAAATACAATTGCGGCACCAATTGTGCCGTATTAGCAATATTGTCACGCTCAGGCCCCTGCACAGCAGAGCCATCCGCAAACGTACCACGGGCATGACGATATTCAATATCGGGTTTAATTACAAATAAATTAGTCTCAATCTGTGTACCATCCAGATTCACCAGTCCGGCCGGGTTATTCACAATAGTTGCCGCATCCGCAGCCTCAGCGGCCGCAGCATTACCGGCAGCTACCGCGGTTACAGACTGTAAACCCAAATGATATCCAGAAGCATATACAGGAGAAATAATCGTTGCAGCACTGATAAATACAGCGCTTATTTTCATCACAGCTGGCAAACGTCTTGTCATTGTGTTTTTTCTCAAAGGCAGAAAATAAAAAAAGACCTTAATTAAAGGTCTGAAAATAAATAAAAATATTCAGAAAAACTGAAAATCAGCTAAATTTGAGTGTTTATTCTAACTCAAAAATAACAAAATTGCCGTTTAGCATCCTTACAATTTTTCAATTAAATTAAATTCGCCATATCTAAATACAATTATTTTTCACCCAAAGAGCATAAAAATTCAGTTTACAACCGCACCAGCATAAATAAAAATCAATAATTTTCAACAATATACACAAGCATCAAATTATACTCAAAAGATTAAGACCAGCACAATGCCCTGCAACTCAAAAACATATAAAATCAAATAACAATAAACTGATTTTTCCAGCCCGAACATGAAACATATCTGCCCAGCACAAATTGCAGCTCAGATATTCTTTGCCAGCAGCAACTGCCAATCAACAGACAGGGCATAAATACCCAAAACATAAATACAGCCAGAAAATAATGGCACAAAAGCTAAGTACAGCCATACATCAAAACCTCATCACCGCACCAACCCTGTATTTGCCCGACTTTGCAATCATTAATTATTTTTTATACAGCCACTTTGGCATTTTATAACAACAAATACAATAAACTATTCCGGCATGCATACATGCATATTTCCCAGTTGCAGACCGCAAGCACAACAACCCAACCGCAATATCGGCCATTTTTACCATAATCATCTGCCTGACAGCCATTTACAGCAGCCAGCACCAATGGTTACACTGTCACATTATTATCGGTTTACATGGTTATACAACAATGTTTCAACGACTGAAACGCACCTGGCCGCTATTACTATTATGGCTGGATCTGATTTACAGTTTCATCCTGAATATTGTTGCCAGCATCTCACTAGAACAAACGCCAGCGTCGCAAAACAATTTACCGGTATCACCAGACATTGCTTTCAGCTGGTTACAGGTAATCGCTAATGGCGGCATGGTGCTTACCCTTAGCTTTGCTTTCTCTATCCTGCTACAACTGAATCGTGCCGTGCAGCAGCATCAGTTGTGGCCAATGACACCAGTAAGAATCTCCGCCCTGCTGATTGTGCTGGCTTTCAGTCTGCCCGCCTGGTGGCAATGGCTATGGGCATTATGGGCACTGGCTCATGGCCAGATGGTAGTCGAATGGCACAATCTGCGTTATCTCATCGTTTCGATACTGTTACTGTATCCGGCCTGCCTGTGCCTGCGTTTACTCTGGATTCGGCATCGGCAGCACAAAAACATAGATGATTCCGACAATTTCATCCAGCCTGCCGGTACCCAGCCACCATACTGATTACCCGGCACTGCCTCAAGCAAATGCTGGCCGCAAGCCAATATAGGATAAAATATGCGCCAGAAATACAGCTGCGGATTAAACTTACATGAACACACAATCCATTACCACCTTACTCAACAGCATCACCATTCCAGCCAGTAGCCGTACCCTGGGTAGTGAAAAAGCCGTGAGTAACGTTACCATCGCCAACGATGGCATTCATCTTGACCTCACCTTTCCCTATCCCGTTGCACACCTAATTGATGAACTGCAACAGCGTATCGATCAGGCCATCACTGCCGAATTTGGCGATACCCCCTTATTTGTACAGGTACAGCTGGCTATAGGCAAACACAAAGTACAGCCCGGCGTACAAACCATTGCCGGCGTTAAAAACATCATCGCCGTAGCTTCAGGCAAAGGCGGTGTGGGCAAATCCACCACCAGCGCCAATCTGGCCGTTGCTTTAAGCCGTATGGGCGCACGCGTAGGCGTACTTGATGCCGATATTTACGGCCCCAGCCAGCCTACCATGCTTGGCGTAGCCGCACAGGAACCACGCCAGCATGACGGCAAAATGATTCCCGTGATGGCTGCCGGTGAAATTCAGGTGATGTCAGTGGGCTTTCTGGTTGATACCGATCAGGCAGTTATCTGGCGCGGCCCGATGGTAAGTCAGGCTTTACAGCAGCTATTGTTTCAAAGCCAGTGGGACGATGTGGATTACCTGATTATCGACTTACCCCCCGGTACCGGCGATATCCAGCTCACACTGGCACAGAAAATTCCGGTTACCGGTGCAGTAGTGGTCACCACACCGCAAGATGTGGCTCTGATTGATGCCCGCAAAGCTGTGAATATGTTCCAGAAAGTGAATATTCCCATTTTCGGCGTGCTCGAAAACATGTCCATGCATATCTGTTCTCAATGCGGCCATGCCGAATCGATTTTCGGGCACAATGGCGGTAAAGAACTGGCGGACAGACTCGGCGTTCCCCTGCTGGGGCAGCTACCGTTAACACTGGCAGTACGTGAAGCCATGGATAATGGCAGCGCCTGCATACTGGCACAACAGCAGCCCCAAATCGCCAGCCTGTATGAACAGGCAGCATGGAAGCTGGTACAGGCACTAGCGGATCAGGGCAAAGACTATAGCCAGCGTTTCCCCAAAATTGTGGTTGAGTAAGCCCGAACAAACAGAGACAATTCCCCAACCATGCGATAACATTCACAACGGTTGTGACCGCACAACCGTTGACACAGCCTACCCGTATCCGGTCATATAGCAGAAGCAGCAACACCGAATTAACCCATTGTTATCGATAATAACTATGGTGATGCCATTTTATGAACACCCCGTTTTGGCCTTTACTGGCTCTACTTGCCGATGGTCTGGCACATAATGTCCAGACACTGGCAAATACCCTGAATAAAAAAATTCCCCAGCTCAATGCAGCCTGGCAGGAGATGCCTGCCCACATCCAGAATCTATTGCGCCAGCACAATGACGTCTGGCAGCTCACCAAAACCCTGGCACTGATACCAGAACACATCTTCAACAATTGTGCCCGCCAGTATGGGTTTAATCCCCGTCTGCTGGTACAAACCACTTCCACCAACACCATCCTGCTGGAACAAGTGCGCCGCGCACCTACTGACGCCCCACCACAAATCTGTCTGGCCTATGAACAGACTGCCGGCCGCGGCCGACAAGGCAAAACATGGCAAAACCGCATTGGCGAATGCCTGATGTTTAGCCTGAGCTGGTCATTTCAGCGCTCACAGGCTCAACTGGGCGGTCTGGCACTGGTCGTGGCACTGGCCGTAGCCCAAACCCTGCGCGAACTCGGCATAACAGCACAAATCAAATGGCCGAATGACCTGATGCTGGATAACAGCAAACTTGGCGGCATTCTGATTGAAACCGTACCACAACAGAAACAAACCACCGCCATCATCGGCATCGGCTTAAACTTCAGCATCCCCGATCAGGTGGGCACAGCCACCGCTATCCTGTCGCTGCTGCCACAAGCGCAGGTAACACAGATTTTTCAGGGCATTCTGTCCCGACTGGCACAATACCTGCCACGTTTCAATCAGGATGGACTCAGCCCCTTTCTGGCCGATTACAACCAGCTGCACCGCGATCAGGGACAACTGGTACACCTGTTAGCCAATGGCAGCAGCATTGCCGAAGGCACAGTCAGCGGTATCGCCGCTTCCGGTGCCCTGCTGCTGCAAACCGCCAGCGGTGAACGCAGCTTTGTCACCGGCGAAATCAGCCTGCGTCCCGGTACGGCACAAAGCCAGTCTGAAGAGGCCGGCAGAAAACGTTACCTGCTGCTGGACGCCGGCAACAGCAAACTCAAATGGGCCTGGGTAGAAAACGGCTGTATACTCAGCTATGGCAAAGCAGCCTATTACGACCTGCAACCATTAATACAGGACTGGGCACAACATGGTACCGGTGTACAGCGCATTATCGGCTGCGCTGTTTGTGGCAAAACACGCCAGCAGCAAATCGCCAGCATTCTGCCCAGCCCGGTAACGTGGCTGCCTTCCATGCCAGAAGCGCTTGGCATCTACAATCATTACCGCAAGCCGGCCGAACATGGCGCCGACCGCTGGTTTAACGTCATTGGTAGCCGGCGCTACAGCCGTCAGGCCTGCGTTGTGGTCAGCTGTGGTACAGCCGTCACCGTGGATGCACTTACCGATAACAATCATTATCTGGGTGGCAGCATCTTGCCAGGATTTCATTTAATGAAAGAAGCATTATCCAAACGCACAGCCAACCTCAACCGCCCGCTGGGCAAACCCTATGCATTTGCCACCACCACCCCGAATGCTATGGCCAGCGGCATCATGGATGCAGTCTGTGGTGCCATCATCCTGATGCATGCACGACTGCAACAGAAAGTCGGCGACGGCAAGCCTGTCGACATCATTATTACCGGCGGCGGAGCCAATAAAGTAGCTCAGGCACTACCTAATACATTTGTCTTAGACAACCGCATTGAAATTGTGGATAATTTAGTGATTTATGGTTTACTCAATTGGGTTGAATACGCATGAAATGGCTGTTTGCAATCTTGGTAGCATTAAATATTATTGTTTTCGGCAGCATGATAGCTGGTAAACTGGTACATGGCGTGTCTGCCTCACCCGCTGCCGCCAGCGCCGCCAGCCCTGCTGCGGAAGTGGTTGAAGCTGCCGCACCAGCCACCCCGGACATCAGCGTGCGCCATACAACTGAAGCAGCTGAAACAGCCGCCAGCAGCAGCGTGCCTGCCATCAAACCCGCCAGTAAAACCGATACCGCCGCGGCCAACAAACCAAAAACTGACGCGCCCGCCAACGCCGACAAACCGGCTACACCTACATCTACACCTACAACCAATACCTGTACCGCCACAGTTACCCTGCCAGAAGATGATTTTCACCGCATCAAAGGCCTGCTTAACCACTGGCCGTTTACCACCAGCCGCTTCATCGAGCAGGTTAGCAGCCCAGCCAAACCACATCGTGCGCCCACACCTACCCGTTACATGGTGGCACTTTCTTCAAGTGGCGACAGCGACACCCGTGCCCGTCTGCAAGAACATGGCTTTGACTACGGCATCAATCAGGGCAAAGTTAGCCTCGGTGTATTCAACCGGCGTGACGACGCAGAAAGCCTAATGGCACGCGCTAAAATGCAGGGATTCAGCGATGCCTTTATCACCACTTTAGGCGGTAGCAGTAGCGACAGCGATAGTGAAAGTGACAGCCATTCTGGCCACGCCGCCACCAGCATTGCCAAAATGCGCGTTGTATTCAGCGGTGTAGACAACTCTGCCATGCATGATATCAACGCCATTACCGGCCGTTATGGCCGCATGCAGCGCAGCGGTAACTGTCACTAAGCCAGTCAGCAAATCCTCTTGAGGCTTCATGAGCACCCGTGCAGTTATCCTGAAAAACATATCCGCCAATCTGTTGCTGCAACTGATAACTGCACTGGGCGGGTTTATCCTGCCACCACTGATCGTCGTAACCTATGGTTCGGCTACCAACGGCATGCTCGCCTCCATCAAACAGTTCATTGCCTACCTCACCCTGCTTGAGGCTGGCATTGGCGCCGCTGCCATCGTTGCCCTCTATCAGGCACTAACTGCCCGCGACAACCAGCTGCGCAACCGCATTCTCGCCGCCACCCATCACTTTTACCGCATTTCCGGCAGCCTGTTTGCCATCGCACTACTGGTACTGGCCATCCTGTTTGCCTGGCTTACCCACAACGAAATCAGCGCCAGCCTCACCTTCTACATGGTACTGATAATGGGTGCGGTCAACATCCTCGACTTCTTCTTTTTCGGCAGCTACCGCGCCCTGCTCACCGCCGATCAGAAAACCTACATCATATCCACCATACAGGCCGGCAGCATCCTCGCCAACATTACCGTCTGCTACTGGCTGATCAGCGCCGGCTACAACATCCTCACCGTACAAATAGCCTCCACCCTGATACAGGCGAGCAAATTCCTGCTGTACCGCCACTATGTCAAACACCACTACCGCAACCTGAACCAGCACTACAACAAACACAACGCCTACCAGCTGCAACAAACCTGGGATGCACTCACCCACCAGCTCACCGGCCTGCTTATATTCAGCTCCCCGCTGGTACTGATTACCCTTTTCCTGTCACTGAAAGACGCCAGCATTTACGCCGTCTATGCCCTGATTTTTGGCGCCATCAAAATGGCCTTGCAGTCCCTGTCGCAGGGTATGCAGGCCATATTCGGCCACAGCCTCACCACCAACCCCGAGCGTACCCGGCACAACTTCTGCCGCTATAACCGCCTCTTCATGTGCTTTCTCGGCTGGGTTTACACCTGCACCGGCCTGCTGCTGGCACCCTTTATTCAGCTCTACACCCACAACATGACCGATGCCAACTACCACCAGCCACTACTGGCCATCCTGTTTTTACTGGTAGGCATCATCGAAAACAGCCGCATCCCCAGCATGACCATCATCATGGCCGCCGGCCGCTACAAGGCCACCAAACCACAGGCACTGCTTGAAGCAGGCCTCAATATCGCCTGCTCCCTGTGCTTTATCCAGCTATGGGGCAGCGCCGGCATCCTGCTGGCTGCACTGGTATCTTTCCTTTACCGCAGCAGCGAAATGGTACATTACACCTGTAAGCATATCCTGTCCCTGTCCTGCGCACGCCCCTACCTGTTATGGCTGGTGGTATTTGCCACCATCACCATCAGCATCAGCATCGGCTGGCAACCCGTCAGCAACATCAGCGTACACAACTATCTGGACTGGATTAAACTCAGCTGCATTACCGGCCTGAGCGCTGCCATACCTTTCAGCCTCCTGCTATTTCTCATCTATCGCCGGCCTGCCCAATGATACCCAAACTGATTCACTACTGCTGGTTTGGCCCCCAGCCACTGCCTGCCACCACCCAGCGCTATCTGGATAGCTGGCGCCAGTTTCTGCCCGACTACCAAATCCAGCTGTGGAACGAACACAACTTCGACTATCAGGCCAACCCCTACGCCCGCGCCGCCTACGCCGCCGGCAAATACGCCTTTGTTGCCGACGTCTGCCGCATTCAGGCACTGTATCAGCACGGTGGCATCTATCTGGACACCGACGTACAGATGGTGGCCTCATTCGACCCCTTCCTGCACCATCACTGCTTTACCGGTTTCGAACAGGGCATGAATCCCTACACCCGCCAGCTCACCTGTAACCCACAGGCCGGCGTCATGGGCTGCGAAGCCGGCAGCACCCTGATGCACGATATCTGGCAGCAATACCAGAACCTCGAATTCAACCCACAGCAGCTCATCACCATCAACCAGCTATTCAAACAGCTCTACCAGCAGCACGGCATTATCCTCAACAACCAGCAGCAGGAAATCCCCGGCTACGTCTGTGTCTACCCCAGCGACTACTTCATGGCCAAAAACGCCTATACCCACGAACTGAACCGCACCGCCAACACCGTCTGCATTCATCACTACGATGGCACATGGCTCAACGACAGCAAATGCATCGACCAGCTCAAACGCCGGCTGCTAAACCTCCTGCGTACCACCCTCGGCGCCCGCAACAGCCAGAAACTCATCGCCCTGCTCAAACGGAAACATTAATGAACACCAACACCGACAATGCCCCGATTGACTTCGTCCTGCCATGGGTAGATGGCAGCGATCCAGCATGGCAGGCCGAAAAAAACCACTACCTGCCCCAGCATGATGGGCGCAGCGATGCCACCAGCAGCAACCGCTATCAGGACTTCGGCACCCTGCGCTACGTACTGCGTTCCATCGAACAAAACTGCCCGTGGTATCACAAAATCTACCTGATTACCGCCAACCAGCGCCCGCACTGGCTGCAAACCAACCATCCCAGAATCGAAATCATCAACCACACACAACTGTTTATCCAGCCGCAGAACCTGCCCGTATTCAACTCATCCGCCATCGAAATGAATCTGGTCAACCTTCAAGGCCTGAGCGAACACTTCGTCTACCTCAACGACGACACCGTTATCCTGCGCCCCACCCCACGCGAACGCCTGTTCCAGCACGGCCTGCCCGTCGACTTCCTCTGTCACGGCTGGCTAAAGCGCAACGCCCTGTTTCGCCGCCTGCGCGGCCAGAATAGCTGGGTAGACGCCCTCAACAACAACATCGCCCTGATTAACCGCGTATATAAGCCCGCTACCCTGAACACACAGCACCTTTTCGCCCCCAGCTACAGCCTGCGCGAAAAACTCAGCAACGCCCTGCTTAAATACCTCCACCGCCACTACTTCTGGTTTGCCCACTGGCACCAGCCCCAGCCCTATACCCGCAGCACCCTGCAACAGGTTTACCAGCATTTCCAGCCCGAAATCCTCGCCTGCACCACCAACCGCTTCCGTGCCCGCAACGACCTCACCATCTACCTCAACCGCTACTGGCATCTGGCCAGCGGCGCCTTCATCCCCCACAAACACAACGACGGCTTCGTACGCAATATCAGCAATCTAACCGAACTCAACCGCGCCATCGACCACCTGCACCAGCACCCCGGAATCCGCTTCGTCTGCCTCAACGATACCTGCAACAACAGCAACGAACTGGCACAGCTCAACGCCGCCCAGAGCGCATTCTACGAACACTACCTGCCCAACCCAGCCTCATTTGAACAAAACAGCAGCCAGCCACCACAACAGCGTGCATAAATGTAAAAAAATCAGCACCTAGCCTTAATTTAACTACACAAACCCACCGCGCCAGCCAGCCAGGCGGCACCAGCCAACATTGTTGCGATATAATAAACAAATCTTCACAAACCCCGTGCATACACATCTACTGCGGCCAACATCATGACAACCCGTCCTTTTTCCGTTTTGCTTTCCCTGTATGCACAGGAACAGCCCGGCTGGCTCAGCGCCTGTCTGGACAGCCTGTGTGTCCAGAGCATACAGGCCGAAGAAATCATCATGGTACTGGATGGCACCATCGGCACCGAACTACAGCACGTACTTAGCCACTACCAAACCCGCCTGCCGCTGAAAATCATCCCCCTGCCACAGCACGTTGGCCTTGGCAACGCCCTCAATGCCGGCTTGCAGCATTGCCGGCACGAATGGATCATGCGCATGGATACCGACGACATCTGCGCACCTGAGCGCTTTGCGCACCAATGGGCATATATCCAGCAACATCCAGAAATTGCCCTGTTCAGCGGCCAGATAGCCGAATTCAGCACCACTCCGGAACACACCAGCGCCGTCAGACAAGTACCCCTTACCGACAGCGCCATCCGCCACTATGCCCAGTGGCGCAACCCTATCAACCACATGGCTGTGGCCTACCGCAAAAGCGCCGTACAGGCAGTAGGCGGCTATCAGCACCACCAGTGGATGGAAGACTACAACCTGTGGCTGCGTCTGCTGGCTGCCGGCTATTCGGTTGCCAACCTGCCCGAAACCCTCGTCTACGCCCGTGCCGGCCACAATATGCATGCACGCCGGCGCGGATTGCGCTACCTCAGTAGCGAATGGCAGCTACTGCGGCTCAAACGCCGCCTCCGCAGCCAGCCCCTGCTAGCTGCCCTAAGCTGCTTTGCCTTGCGCGGCAGCAGCCGCCTGCTGCCCACCAGTCTGCTGGGGCACCTCTACCAACATTTGCGCCTGAACAAATAAACCACACATCATGCGAAAATTACTGTCCTATAAAAGCCGCCTCTTCTTCGGAACCCTGCTGGTTATGCTATTGCCACTGGCCATCATGGAACCCATCAAAGGCTTCTCGCAGGGGCGTGCCGCCTTCATCACCAGCACTATCCTTGCTGGCATCGCCCACCTGCTCAACACCAAATCCCTGTCCGTATTCAGCAACTTTCCCGGCAGAAAATCCGCCGTCATCGCCCTGCCGCATACCTTCTTCTGGTTTTTCGGCATGTGGATGGCCGCCAAATTCTTCAACCTGCCCTATACCGTGTGGTTCCTGTTTATGGCCGGCTGCCTGTCTCTCTTTTTGTGCGTAGCCTACATCTACTACCGCAACAAATTCATCACTACCTACGCCTACCTGCCCTATGGCCGCGCCCTCAATGCCGACCAGCTACCCAACGTCAACTGGATAAAACTCACCAGTCCCGGTCTGCCCGCAGCCACCACCATCAACGGCATCGTAGCCGACCTGCACGAACCCGAGCTCGACCACCACTGGCAGAAATTCCTTGCCCGCCAAACTCTCGACGGCATGCCCGTTTACAACATCCGTCAGGTAGAAGAATTCCTGACCGGCCGCGTAAAAATCCATCACCTGTACGAAAACGACCTCGGCTCCCTCCTGCCATCGCCTACCTATGTCCTCATCAAACGCCTTACCGACATCCTGCTTATCCTGCTGTCTGCCCCCCTTACCCTGCCGGTAATGCTCATCACCGCCATCGCCATCAAACTCGAAAGCCCCGGTGACATCCTGTTCCGCCAAAACCGCGTCGGCCGCGGCGGCCGCGAATTCTGCATCTACAAATTCCGCAGCATGTGCAGCGACTCCGAAAAAAACGGCGCCCAGATGGCGCAACTGGGCGACGCCCGCGTCACCCGCATCGGCCACATCATCCGCAAAACCCGCATCGACGAACTGCCCCAGTTCTGGAATATCCTCAAAGGCGACATGAGCCTTATCGGCCCTCGCCCCGAACAAAAAATCTTTGTCGACCAGTTTATTCAGGAAATCCCCTTCTACGACTACCGCCACATCGTCAAACCCGGCATCTCCGGCTGGGCGCAGGTTACCCAAGGCTACGCCGCCGACACCGAACAAACCCAGATAAAAATTGAACACGATTTTTACTACATCAAACACTTCTCCTTCTCACTCGACATCCTCATATTCTTCAAAACCCTCAAAACCATGCTCACCGGCTTCGGCGCACGCTAAGCCAGCCATCCCCATACAAAACGCTACCAGTAAAACCTTACCGGTAGCGTTGCAACACACAAACAGAAACCCATAAATCCAACAAAAAGCAAACCACGAACATCAAAACAGCCAAGCAGTAATACTCATAACATCGCTTAATCTTCTGTTTACCACCATTTTCTATAATCTATTCAATTCCTTTAATTACATACCAATCGAAATCTGCCTGCACTGCGCATCCATATACACGTATCAAAAAATAATAATCACATCCATTGCCGAATCCAACATCAATCTATAGCAATTAGCGCATAACATGCCTCAACTAAATCTATGCATAACCAATTATCAAAACCCAAGATTATTCATATATAAATATTTATTCCCCATATATAACATATCCTAACAATATAATTATTTCACAAACCTTATTTAGTCATTAACAATTATCAAATAACAGAAAACTTAAACACCAAACAACATTCAGCCATTCCCTGAATGTAAATAATATGTTAATTTATCTTTATAAAATAGAGAAAAAGGGCTGCTTATGAAGTCTGGATACAAAAAGATTGTGCTTATCGTGGTGCTGCTGTGGCAGATATTGCTACTTACCGGCTGTGACTATTATTTGAGCGAACAGCCGGAAAAACAACCAGCGCAGCAGGTACCGGAACCATTCCGCAATCAGGATAGTCGTGGGCGTTATGACACCATTGGTAAGCTGGGTACTCAATCCATCAGCATCCCCGCGGGAGTGATTGATGGCTGGGCGCGTTATATGGGCGATCCGGGCGATTTTGCCGATCCGAAAATCAAAGCCAAATACCAGCGCCCACCTAAAACCTATGATTTACCAATTGAATCATTTGGCTTTCTGTATCGCATTAGCGATGGCGATGTCTATACTTCATTCCGGCAAACAGAAGAGGATTATCGTCGCGATAATGAAACCTTAATCCCATATGGCAAACCCTTTCCGTGGGCGAGCATAAGTGTCTATGGTCAATATGATGCTACTGCGCCGTTGAATTTTAACTTCACAGTTCAGAATGAATTCAAATTGGCGAAAGAAATCACCTATTTTGATTATATCCAGCAGCCACAACCGCTGTATGGCCTAACCGTATATCGGGCAAATAATGGTATTGATCCAAAAACCGGCGAGCCGTGGAAATGGGATGACAATGCCAAGGATATTTTTATCAAAAAAGATCAGGTCGGCAATATTAAAACCTATATCAAGTGTGAATTTACCCATCATATAGATTCCTGTGACCATATGTTTTATAACGATAACTGGCATATCCAAGTATGGATTAGTTACAGCCGTAGTTATCTGCCGCAGTGGCAGGAAATGGAGGACAGGATTATGCAGATACTGGAAAGCTGGCGGGTAACACGGGAAGGTAAACTGCTGGGCAAACAGATTGGTAAGGCCTAGTTTTTAATAGTGGTACAACCTATTGATTATCTTAGGGAGAACAGCATGTTAGAAGCACAAAAAGTATCGGCAGCTGAAATCAGAGCATGGCGTAAGCAGATTGAAAATGGCGATTTATCCGATGTTGGCGCGGTGTATCAGCAACTGGCCAAACGTGGCTATCATTATGCCAAATGGGCTTATGGGGTAGCATCCGCGGATACCATTACTGGTAATGGCGCACTGGAATTTATGCAGGCGGTGGCGAAAGAACATCATCATATTTTAACGGCCGATGAAACCAATATGATTCGCTGCGCTGGTTGAGTTTAGTGCAATGTAAATATTTATTAATATATTCCATTTACATAAATACTAAACTGTTGCTTAACGTTTAATTTAGAACAATAAAAATTTTAAAATCGCATTATTTTTCTTTTCTTTTGGTAAAATTTCTGTTAATTTTTACTCTATAAAATAGAGCAACAGGGCTGCTTATGAAGTCTGGATATAAAAAGATTGTGCTTATCATGGTGCTGCTGTGGCAGATATTGCTGCTTGCCGGCTGTGACCAAGATTTTGGCAAACAACCGGAAACACAAATTGTTGAGCAAGTGTCGGAACCATTCCGCAATCAGGATAGTCGTGGACGTTATGACACCATTGGCAAACTAGGTACTCAATCCATCAGCATCCCCGCGGGCGTGATTGATGGCTGGGCACGTTATATGGGCGATCCGGGCGATTTTGCCGATCCTAAAATCAAAGCCAAATACCAGCATCCACCTAAAACCTATGATTTACCGATTGAATCGTTTGGCTTTCTGTATCGCATCACTGATGGTGATGTCTATACTTCATTCCGGCAAACAGAAGTGGATTATCGTCGCGATAATGAAACCTTAATCCCATATGGCAAACCTTTTCCGTGGGCTGATGTCATTATCTATGGCGAATATGATGCTGCTGCGCCGTTGAATTTTAACTTCACTGTTCAGAATGAATTCAAATTGGCGAAAGAAATCACCTATTTTGATTATATTCAGCAGGAACGACCGCTGTATGACTTAACTGTATATCGGGCAAATAATGGTATTAATCCGGAAACCGGCGAACCGTGGAAATCGGATGCCAATGCCAAGGATATTTTGCTCAAAAAAGATCAGGCAGGCAATATTAAAACCTATATTAAGTGTGAATTCACCCAGTATAAAAATTTTTGTAGCCATATGTTTTATAACGATGACTGGCATATCAGAGTATCGATTAGTTATAACCGGACTTATCTGCCGCAGTGGCAGGAGATGGAAGGCAATATTATCAATATACTGAATAGCTGGCGGGTAAGCCGGGAAGGCAAACTGCTGGGTAAACAGATTGGTAAGGCCTAGTTTTTAGCAGTGGTACAACCTATTGATTATCTCAAGGAAAACACTATGTTAGAAGCACAAAAAGTATCGGCAGCTGAAATCAGAGCATGGCGTAAACAGATTGAAAATGGAGATTTGAACGATGTTGGCGAAGTGTATCAGCAACTGGCCAAACGTGGCTATCATTATGCTCAATGGGCGTATGGGGTAGCATCGGCGGATACCATTACCGGCAATGGCGCATTGGAATTTATGCAGGCAGTGGCGAAAGAGCATCACCATATTTTAACGGACGACGAAACCAATAAGATTCGCCGCGGTATGGCCTTGGGTTATCTGGATATGTTAGAAGAGAAAGCCGGATCAGGTAGCGTAAGTAATGATATCAGTTATAAAGAAATGAAGAAATTCCATATTAAGGTATTTGAAAATAATCATGTTGATATTAATTACTGGACGCTGTATGAGCCGATGAACATTATCGAACGCTATGCTAAGGCTAAGCTTCCCAATGGCAAGGTATTAACGGGCGAAGATATTGTTGAATTAATGTGGGAGAGGATGTGGAAAACCTGCGGAACTGGAATAAGTGGTCCGGTCGCTAGTTACGAACTATTCAATATTATGAAAGATATTAAAAATGGTAATATCTATATTGATAAAATTTCGGGAATGCCAACATCAACTACTGCTATAACTATGTATTGGAATCATGAGAATTTAGGTACAGACAATATTCCGCCAAATCCGCAACATGATGGCTATACAAAAATTGCTATTCCAGGCTCCGATCAGGCTCTGGCTGCAAGCTGGATAAAAAATACAAAAATGCTTGCTACATTTAAAGATTTTCTTGCAGAAAAAGGATACGAGGGTTCACGAAACTCATGGTATAAGGAATATACTGCTGCATCTTACCAACATACCGGCAGCTATTTTAACAATCAGAAAAATACCGATGGTGCACGACAACAATTCAGATATAACTGGTCTGTAGCTGGAGGCAAGGCAGTAACACAATGGGTTATGGCGGCGGTATTAAATACCAATTGTTTTAAACCTACTAATCCGCGGATAAATAGCATTAAGGATGATAACTTTGCAGAAAAAGGGGCGGGTTTTGTCTTTGATCCGGTGAATGGTCATCGCCAGGAACTTGCCGGCCAGCCAGGCAAGTTTGAATTTAAATATCAGCTGGCGTTTATTGATGAGCTGCCAGAAAAATTATTATTGCAGTTGCAGACATGGGAAGAAAAAGGCAATCAACAACTGGTATCGCTGTACCTGAATGCGCTGATGCAGCTTAATCCGGTGGTGATACTCAATCCGGACAAAACGCCGGCGGTACGCAAAATTGATGATGTAGGCGAAGAATGGATTAAGGTACGCACCTGGATGATTCAGGAAATGCGTTTTGCTCAGGCAAATGAATATAAACAAGCCCTAGAGGATAGACCGTCAACTCATGAAACTAAGGCTTTAAAAATTACTCAGTCTTACAGTCATGTGCAACAAAAATCGATAATAGAATCGATTCGTAAGCAATACGGCTTCGGCGCCGAAGATGCGATTGTATTTCGTGATGAGCAAACCGGGCAAAGCTGGAGTACGGTTGCCAAGGCTGGTGATGACGCCCATCAGGTGGTGATGCTGGGCAATGGCAATACCAAGATAGAGGGCGGCAAGCTGGCGGATGTGATTTTTGGCGGCAAGGGCAGTGATGATATCTCTGGCGGAGAGGGTGATGATTATCTGTTTGGGGGTGCCGGCAATGATACGCTCAGGGGCGGTAAGGGCAATGATGTTCTGGTGGGCGGTGATGGCGCAGACAAGTATTATTTCAATAGCGGCGATGGCAAAGATGAGATTTATGACTCCGACGGCAAGGGCAGTATTTTTATTGATAATCAACAATTTTCAAGAATAAAATGGACAGCAAAAGAAAATAATGTCTGGATTTCAGCCGACAATAAATGGCGTATACATCTGGATAATATCACCGGCAATCTGGTGATTCAGTCGCTGGAAAATAAAGATGATGTTTTAACCATTGTCGGCTGGAATGATATGGGCGGTGGCAAGCTTGGTATCAGGCTGCCCAAATTCAAGGATAGTAATAACAATAAAATCAATAAAATTGTTGGCGACTGGCGCACCAAAATTATTCATAAAGAAGGCCACTTTGAACAGGATCAGAGTTTAGCCGGCCAATATTACTGGGATTGGAAAAATCGCAATGCCAAAGGTGCGATTATTGGTGGTGTGGAAGAAAAAGGCTTTGAAGATGTGATTAAGGGCACAGACGGCGCCGATGAGATTAGTGGCCTTGATGGAGGAGATGCGATTGACGGCATGGCCGGCAACGATATTATTCTGGGCGGCGATGGCACGGATTTGCTTGCTGGAGGTGGCGGCTCCGACATCATCAAAGGTGGTGCTGGTGATGATTTTATCTGGGCTAATCATCATTTAACCATGGGTAATCGTGTCCGCCCGGATGAGCGCTGGACGATGCCGGCTTCCGGTAAAAAACTGATTTATGCCGGCCCGAACTGGGGCATATATATTGATCAGCGAGACGTTATGATATTTGATGGTGTCAGCAAAGCGGTTGATGATGCTGCGGATGTGGGCGGAGACTTTTTATATGGTGGTGATGGCAGTGACTATATTGTAGGTGGTAATCTGAATGACTATATTGAAGGTGATTCAGTGGCTCCGGGCAGCACGGAACAGGGTGACGATATCATCTATGGTATGGCTGGCAATGATTATATTGTAGGAGGCAAAGGAAATGATTTTTTATATGGCGATGGTATTACAACGCCAGGCTACCTAACCTCGCTGGCGGGTGCCTTACATGGGGATGACTATATTGATGGCGGCGACGGCAATGATGAGATAGTTGGCGGTGGTGGTAATGATGTGATTATTGGCGGCGATGGAGATGACCGCCTGTTTGGCGATGATGGCATTTATGAAACAGGAAAAATGCTGGACGCTAAATATCATGGCAATGACACTATTTATGGCGGTGCCGGTAATGACAAAATTATTGGCGGTGGTGGTGATGATTATCTCTATGGTGGTGATGACGACGATATAATCTGGGGTGATGATTCAGACCCCAAAGGCCCCCATCCCGAGCTTAATGGCAACGATCATATTTGGGGAGATGCCGGCAATGATATTCTCGATGGTGGCTATGGCGATGATGTGATTCATGGCGGTGATGATAATGACAAAATTTATGGTGGCGCCGGCAATGATGAACTGTATGGCGACGCTGGCGATGACGAAATTTATGGTGACTGGTTAGATAAAGATATTACCGAACATGGTAATGATTTCATCGACGGCGGCACCGGCAATGATAAGCTGGCTGGCGGTGGTGGTGATGACTGGATTATCGGTGGTGATGGCGATGATATACTATGGGGTGATGATGGTCGTGAAGGCCATGAGCTAAATACCACCATGGCGGGGAATGATTATCTTTCCGGCGGCGCTGGCAATGACATGATTTTTGGCGGCTATGGCGATGATACACTGGATGGTGGCATCGACGATGACATTCTCTTTGGTGGTGGTGGCCGCGATACCATTTATGGTGGCGATGGTGATGACCAGATATTCGGTGATTTCAATTCTGGTGTCGGTATGGATATTGTGGCTACAGACAATAGCTATAACGATACTATTTACGCTGGTAACGGTAATGATCTGGTGGTGGGGCAGCTGGGTGATGACCTGATTTATGGTGGTGCGGGTAATGATAAATTATTCGGCGATCTGGGCTGGAAGAATCCGAAAGAAAACCGGCCGCAGGATAATGGTAATGACACCATCTATGGCGAAGAAGGTGATGATTATATAGATGGTGGCTATGGCAATGATTACCTTGATGGTGGTACCGGCAACGACACCGTTTTTGGCGGTGGCGGCAATGATGTGCTCTATGGCGGGGAGGGCAATGATTTCCTCAGCGGCGGTAATGCGATGAATATGAATGATACGGATACGGCCGGTGGTAATGATGTGATTTATGGCGGCGCCGGCAATGATACGATACTTGGCGGCGAAGGCAATGATCTGCTGCAAGGCGATGAAGGAAATGATTACCTCAGTGGCGGTAATGGTAACGACCGGCTTTACGGCGGCGACGGGCGTGACTGGCTGCTGGGCGGCAAAGGCAATGATTATCTGAATGGTGGTACAGGTGATGATTACTTTGTGTTCAAGAGTGGTGACGGTGTTACCACAATTGAGGATTACAGTGGGCAGTCGATAGTGATTGTGGATGTGCCACTGGATAATCTGTCCATCAGTGCTTACGAAAAAGGCATTAAGGTAACCAATGGAGTTAATGGGGATGTAATCTATCTGGTTGGCTATTATCTGGATGGACGTGCCAACAGCCTGGATATGAATAATTTATTATTTGCCCAGCCTAATGGTGGTAATTCTTATATAACGCGCTCTTTACAGCAGCTGACTGATAACCTACAGCATCATAATGCCGCCAAGTATGACCGCATTATTGAAGGCAATGATAGGGATAATGAGCTTTTTGGTACAGCCGGCAAGGATTTGATGTATGGCTATGGCGGTAATGATATTTTACATGGCTATGGCGGCAATGATTTGCTTGATGGCGGCGACGGCAATGATATTCTGTATGGCGGTGCCGGAGATGATCAGTTATTTGGTGGCGCCGGCGAGGATATTCTGGAAGGTGGCAGCGGTAATGATTTGCTGGTTGGCGGTAGCTGGCAGCGGGATCGTTATGTATTCCGAGCTGGTTATGGACACGATGAGGTGATTGATCAGGCGGCGAATGAATCGCAGGGCGATATTCTGGATTTTGTTGACTACCGTAGTGATGAGTTGCGGCTAAGCCGCAATGGGGATGACCTGCTTATCGGCCATGTTGGTTCACATGATCAGGTACGGCTGGATAACTGGTTTGCGGATGCGTCATACCGGCAGTATCAGATTCATACTGCGGATGGTATGCACTATACAGCCGCACAGGTACAGCAATTGGTAGGAGCAATGGCTACTTTCTCCAGTGGCAGCAGTGAAGGCCGGATATGGGCGGCGGATGAGGTGAAGCAGTTTGCCCCGCCGAATATTCTTGCGGCCAACTGCGGTTAAGCAAAAAGTATGTAGTATAGACAAGCCTGCAAATTATATTTGCAGGCTTTTTATTGTGGATAAAGATAGCTGATGCTAAGCCATAATAAATATTATTTCCCTCAACCCCGAAATTTTCAGGTAGCGATAAAAACAGTTCGATTCAATACCAACAGGCTATAAATATATTTTGTACCCTGTCGTTGTATATGGCATCTGCTACTTAGGCTAATAAATAATGTTTCTCTGGCAGAGAATACTAAATTCCTGTAGCTGGTAGTTTGACTAATAAAACTAGCGCTAGGGTTTTAAAATCAAGCAGTACGAGGAGCAGTGTAATTGTTTCTGGGCTGATTATCTATACTGCTGATATCATTTGCTATTACGAGACAAAACCACTGCCGGCCTGAATTTAGTGGTTTGCTATTTGGCTAAATTCAGGCAATCATCGGTTGAGGATTACCTGAATCAATCCACCACATAAACCAGCAGATTAGTTAAGGGATAGTTTTTGCTGCAATTGCGCTGCACAATCTCGAGCAATCTGTTTACATTCATCAGCTTCTGCTTGTAAAAATAATTTATCTGTACGCTGTTCAAATTCCGCTAAATTACCTACCAGAGTATTTCCGCCTACAATTTTGATTTCTCCTTGTAAATAGACTGCAAAAATTGTTGCTTTTACTGAAGGACAATTTTTATAAACTATGTTTTTTATTTTTTTAGGATTCAATTCGATACGGCCAAACGCCAAATCTTCAGGCAAAGTAATGATTTTAGTATGCCGGATATCTAAAGTATTCTTCACAGATAAATTTTTAGGAAGTCTTTTAATTTTTGTATTATTTAAAATTAAATCGCCATTTAACTTTAAATTATCCGGTAATTTTTTAATATTGGAATAACTAAGCCAAAGATCACCTTCTACTTTTAAATCAGACGGCAAAGTTTTGATGCTGGTATTGCTTAAGTACAATTTATTTTTTACAAATAGATTTTTGGGAAGCTTTTTAATTTTTGTGTTATATAAATCCAGCGTTCCATTTACTTTTAAATTATCCGGGATTTTTCTAACCTTGCTATTATGTAAGTCTAAATCGCTACTAATATGTAAATTATCCGGTAACTTTTCAAGTTTGGTTGAGCTAAAGTTGAGCTTACCCTCAACTTTTAAATTTTCAGGCAATTTTTTAATTCTGGTGCGGCTCATATCTAGATCACCACCTACCATCAAATTATCCGGTAATTTTTTAATAGCTGCATAGCGTAATGTTAAATCCCCTTTCAGACAGAGATTATCCGGCAGTTTTTTTAATTTGGAATAATCCAGATATAAACTGTTTTTTTCTTCTGTATTAGCTGGCAATTGCTTTATCTTAGCGTATTCTAAACCTAGGCTGGTGCATTGCACATTTGAATGCTTTAATAATTTTTTGACATTAGTGCCGCGTAATCCCAAATATCCGTTTACAATTAAATTATCTGGCAACTTTTTTATTTTTGAAAAACCTAAATCCAGATAGCTGTTGACGGTTAAATTATCAGGTAGCTTTCTAATTTTAGAACCGCCTAAAGCAATGCCATTTGTCACAGTTAAATCATTTGGTAATTTTTTTATTCTGGTACCGTATAGTTCTAATTCACCGCCTACTTTTAAGCCGCTTGGCAATTTTTTAATTCGTGTCTTACTCAAATCCAAATTGCCAGCAATATCCAGATTATCTGGTAATATTTTAATTTTAGAATCATTCAGTCTGAGACTACCCCCTACATTTAGATTTTTAGGTAATTTTTTAATTCGGGTACGCGCAAGATTCAGATCCCCCTGCACGTTTAAATTGTCAGGCAATCTGTCTATCTTAGTATCTGACAGATCCAGTTTACCAGCGATATGTAATTTTTCCGGTAAATATAAAAGATGCGAATCGCCCAAATCCAGATTTCCTTTTACAATAAGATTGGCTGGTAAGGATTTAATATGGGTTCCCTCTAAATTCAAATCGCCATTTACAGTTAGGTTATCCGGTAATGAGGCAATTCTAGTCTTCAGTAAATCTATAGAGCCTTTTACATTTAAATTAGCAGGTAATGCCTTGATTTTGGTACCGCGCACGCATAATCTACCATTTACTGTTAAATTATCTGGCAATTTTTTTATCTTTGTTACTTTTAGATCGAGATCGCCATTAACAATGAGATTATCCGGTAAGACTTCAATTCTCATCCCAGTTAGATCAAGATTTTCAAATATTGTTACTGTATCATCTTCAATAGAATATTTAATCTCACGTGTGTCGAGAAGTGCGATAAATTGTTCCATAACTTAGTTTTCTGTGTTTTTAACTTAGGTTGTTAATAAAAAATTAAGCCGATTTAATGCACTAAAATCCGGGGTATTTATGGATGATTATTTTTCGGCTACTAAAGCTTATATCAAGCTGAATGATTGAATTCTAAAATAAATAATACATAACAATGCTAATTAGATATTTATGTATATTTTCAGGCTGTTTATCTATGCTGTTAACAACATCAATATTACGATATACAATCTTTGCCAGCCTGAATTTAGTGGTTTACTATTTGGCTAAATTCAGGCAACCATCAATTGATGATTACCTGAATCAAACAATCACATAGACCAGCAGATATTATTTAACAGATAGTTTTTGCTGCAACTGCGCGACACAATCTCTTGCTGCCTGTTTAAGTTCACTGGCTTCTGGCTTGTAAAATTCTTTGTCGGCATACTGTTCGAATTGTTCCAGATTGCCAATGAGGAATTCATTCATAAAAATTTTAAATTCTTCATGTAGATAGGTAGCAAAAATCGTTTTCTTTTTGGAAGTACAGTTTTTTCGATAGGCAATGTTTTTTATCTTGTTAAGGCTCAGACGTAGCCATCTGACATCCAGATTTTCAGGCAGATATCTGATGGCGGTATTTTTTAGATTTATGCCATGACTAAGTTTCAAATTATTCGGCAATTTATTGATTCTAGTGTCATTCAGCAACATGCATTTTCCTACTTTCAAACCTGCTGGCAAAGATTTAATTTTGGTTTTGCTTATATCCAGTGTATCACCTACATATAGATTGTCTGGCAGTTTTTTTATTTTGCTTTCACTTATTCTTAAATCAGTTTCTATGCGCAGATTATCAGGTAAATTTCTGATTTTGGTACCAGTTAAAACCAGTTCATTTATTTCTTGCAGATTTTCCGGTAGCCTGTCAATTGCGGTAAAACTGACATTCAGTCCATTTTTAACATTGAAATTTTTGGGTAATTTTTTAACTTTGGTACCTCGCAAGTCTAGGGTACCACCAACGCTAAGGTTTTTGGGCAGCTTTTTAATATCTGTGTATTCAAGATATAGTGCCCCGCCTACACTTAAATTTTTTGGCAATTTCTCAATCCTCGACTCCGCCAGAATTAAATCACCATTTATGTTTAGATTGTCTGGCAATTTTTTGATATCGGAAAATTCCAGATTTAAATCATTTCTTATTCTTATATTATCTGGAAGTTTCTTTATGCTGTAAAAGGTTAAATTCAGATTATTAAATGTGCCATTATAATTTTTCAATAGTTGATAGATTTTTGTGTCTGCCAAGGACAGCCAGCCGTTTACTGTAAGATTTGCCGGTAATTTTTTTATTTTTGTGCCATCCAGACTCAAGTTTCTATTAATAGTTAAATTAGGCGGCAATTTTTTAATATCAGTACCACTTAAATACAGACTTCCCCCTACAACCAAATCATCAGGGAGTTTGTTTATTCTAGTATTATGCAGATTCAGGCTGCCGGCCACATTGAGATTTGCCGGAAGTTTATTAATTTGTGTATTGCTTAAATCCAGATCACCATTTACCTGTAAATTATCAGGTAAAATATTGATTTGGCTATCTTTCAGACATATACTACCTTTTATATTGAATTTGTCTGGTAATTTGGTAATGGCGGTTTCTGAAGCGTCAAAATTACCGACTACAGTTAAATTTTCTGGCAATTTCTCAATTTTAGTGCAACATATACTCAAATCACCATTCACTGTTAAATCTTCTGGCAATATTGTAATATCCGTATAATTCAAATACAGATTACCGCCAACCTTTAAATCTGCCGGTAGTTCTTTAATTTGTGTACGTCCTAAGCATAGCTCACCTTGAACAGTCAAATTATCAGGCAGCTTTTTTATTTTAGTAGAAGATAAGACTAGACCACCATAAATTGTTAAATTATCAGGCAAATTTTTAAGATTGGTTTGAAAAAAATCTAGGTTTTGATGTACGCTGATAGCGTCACTTACAACCGTATATCTAATGCCTTTTTCATCCAATATTTTTATAAATTTTTCCATTTGTCTAAATCTGTGTAGTTATAAACATTAATAAAATATGATATAGGGACTTATTCAGATTGGTTATGCATATGTAATATGCATTGAGTCAATGATATTTATGCAAAACTAATTTGATAAGTATGTTAAATACATATAATCTGTAATCAGATAGCACACAATTTTGTGTGTTTTTCTTCAAAAAAATAATTTTTATTTATTTGAGAAAGAGATAAACACGTGCAGATTACCCGGAATCGGGCTGCTTTTGTGGTTGTTGAAAGAAAGAAAATTAATACAGCTACAATATAGAAATAATACATTGCTGAAAGTTGTTTAACTGCTAGCTCTAGCAGTAGTGAGGTTCCGCAAATGTACACCAAAGAATAATATGTGTAAATAATCTTCTGATGATAAAGGGCCACTATTTACGAAGTGTTGGTTAAAAACATCTTGAATAGTCATCCATACACTGCTGCCGGAGCTTATTCAGGTAAATTATGTTGTTACGTTTCGATGCTGGCTAGCATCCTTTGCCGCTATAAATTAGTCACTTTTTATTAATTCAATCTCGCTATAATTACAGGATGCTGCTCACACATGAGTTTTTAATTGATATAGTCAGACTATACAGGTGGCACACTGCTGCCTGATTTCTGGTTATTACTTTGTTTTGTTCAAAAAGGCATTACGGATAGTTTATGGCCATTCTGGTAACAGGCGGCGCCGGCTTTATCGGCTCCCATACCTCTGTACAGTTACTCAATGCCGGCCACGATGTGGTTATTATTGATAATCTGTGCAATGCTTCACCTGCGGTATTACCGCGTTTAAGCCGGATTACTGGTAAAGAAGTAACGTTTTATCAGGGAGATATTCGTGATCGCGGTTTGCTGCAAGATATTTTTGCCCGTCACTGCATTGAGCATGTGCTACATTTTGCCGGTTTGAAAGCGGTAGGTGAAAGTGTGCGCGAGCCACTGAAATATTATGATAATAATGTCAGTGGTAGTTTGATTTTGGTGGAAGAAATGGCGAAAGCCGGGGTATTTAATCTGGTGTTCAGCTCTTCCGCCACGGTGTATGGTACGCCGGATACAGTTCCGATTGATGAAAGCGCTGCGACAGGTGGCACAACCAATCCATATGGTACATCCAAATATATGGTAGAGCGGATGTTAATGGATATACAGGCGGCAGATGCGCGCTGGAGTATCACCTTACTGCGTTATTTCAATCCGGTTGGTGCGCATGAATCCGGCCTGATTGGTGAAGACCCGAATGGTATTCCGAATAATCTGCTGCCGTATATCTGTCAGGTAGCGGTAGGCAAGCTGGCACAATTATCGGTATTTGGTGATGATTATCCTACTGCCGATGGTACGGGTGTACGTGATTATATTCATGTGATGGATTTGGCCGATGGGCATTTAAGTGCTATGCGCGCTACGGGCAATCGGCCGGGTGTACATATTTACAATCTGGGTACGGGTCAGGGCTATTCGGTACTGGAAATTGTGCGCGCTTTTGAAGCAGCCAGCGGCCAGAAAATTCCTTATCAGATTGTTCCGCGCCGCGCCGGCGACATAGCTAGCTGCTATGCCAATCCTGAGCGCGCTGCACAGGAACTGGGCTGGCAGGCACAGCGTGATCTGGCCTGTATGATGGCCGATGCATGGCGCTGGCAAGAGCTCAATCCGCAAGGTTATGGCTGTGATGATTTGGCCTGATTGCTGCAATTCCTGTGCTTAAACATCAAAGCCACTGAGGATATCAGTGGCTTTGATGTTTTCGGTTTTTGAGTTTTGATGCAAAATTTAACGCTAATCGCTAAGCCGCTCCTGAAAAATAGGTTTAAAGATACTTGAGATCGTTACCGGTTAACTATCGCTAACTAACTGGTAAGACACATTATAATATAATGATAATAATTATCAATATCATTGTAGTGATTTTTACATAATGTTTTTTCCTGTCACTAAAACAATTCTGCTTCTGCTTTTGATGCGACAGATGGCTGTCACACAGAGACAGCTTGTTTTCGGTATAATTGCCCACAATTGTATTCTGGTTAAACCATTTCCCTGTTTGTGCTTTTGTCACAACTCAACCTTTTACTGCTCATGCCTATCTCTACCCAAACCGCTCAACTTGTTCACCAACAGCTACTGGCCGATAACGAGCTGGCCGTGGCTGATTTTACTCATGCATTGTCACTGATGGGTGCTCACCACATTGATTATGCTGATATCTACTGCCAGCGCAGTACCTATGAAAGCTGGCATCTGGAAGAGGGCATGGTGAAATCAGGCAGTTTCCAGATTGAGCAGGGCGTGGGGGTACGCGCGGTAAGTGGGGAAAAAACGGCGTTTGCCTATGCCGATAATCTGAATGTACAGGCATTAACCAATGCTGCGCAGGCGGTACGGGCGATTGGTCAGGCCGGGCAGCAGCGTTCAGTTGGCCTGAGTACGCCACCGCTGGCCAAGCTACTGTATGGTATGGCTAATCCGATGCTGAGTCTGGATGCGGCAGCCAAAGTGGCTTTATTGCAGCGGGTGGAAACACTGGCAAAAGCAGCAGATCCGCGCATTGTGCAGGTAATGGCCGGGCTGGTATGCGAACACGAGCTGATTTATCTGGCACGGCTGGATGGACGGATACATACTGATATTCGCCCGCTGGTACGCTTGTCGGTGACGGTAATTGCCAAACAGGGTGAGCGGCGTGAACAGGGCAGCAGTGGCGGTGGCGGCCGCTTTGACTTGGGCTATTTTGATGATGCCATGCTTAAATCGTATGTGGATACGGCCGTGGCACAGGCGCTGACTAATCTGGAGGCGCGTCCGGCACCAGCAGGTTCGATGACGGTAGTTTTGGGTAACGGCTGGCCGGGTGTATTGCTGCATGAAGCTGTTGGCCATGGTCTGGAAGGTGATTTTAACCGCAAGGGTACCAGTGCATTTGCCGGCCGGCTGGGTGAGCGTGTTGCCGCGAAAGGGGTGACAGTGGTGGATCAGGGGAATATTGCTGAACGCCGTGGTTCTCTGAACATCGATGATGAGGGTAACGCCACCAGACGCACTGTGCTTATTGAAGACGGTATTTTATGTGGTTATTTGCAGGACGAAACCAATGCCCGCCTGATGGGGGTACCGGTTACCGGTAATGGCCGCCGTGAAAACTATGCTTCAGCACCGATGCCGCGTATGACTAATACCTATATGGAAAACGGCCAGCTTAATCCTGAAGAAATTATTGCTTCTGTCGATAAAGGCTTATATGCGGTGAATTTTGGTGGCGGACAGGTAGACATTACCAGCGGCAAGTTTGTATTCAGTGCTTCGGAAGCATGGTGGGTTGAAAACGGCAAGCTACAGTACCCAGTTAAAGGAGCCACCATCATCGGCAGCGGCCCTGAGGTATTAAAACATGTCAGTATGATTGGCAATAACACCAGTCTGGACAGTGGTGTAGGCGTATGTGGTAAAGACGGCCAGAGCGTTCCGGTAGGTGTGGGACAGCCCACTTTGCGTATTGATGCGGGCCTTACCGTTGGCGGCAGCCAAACCTAATCAGCACCAAAACCAGTAAAAAACGGGCGAGCATTTCTGCGCCCGTTTTTGTTTTTAATCTAGTCATGGGTGTGACTTTATCATGGCCTGTGCTTAAATTGCCTGAGCAGAATCGTATTCAGGTTTTTATCGCGGTTATTAAAGTAAAATTCGCATTCTTTCTGATGCAGATAATATTTGTCTACAGTAATACTCGCGTTGCTAATGACCAGAACAAGCAGTCTGATGATTTTTTTCTTTACGCTGTATTAAGCTTTTATTACTGTGATGCAGGTGTACACGTTTATTTTTCCCGCATCAATCAGCATAGTATACAGATTTCAGCAGTGTGCTGGCTGAACTGTACTGATGTCTCGTCCACCACATAACATCAGCCGGTAATGCTTGGGAATGATTTCTACACATACTTTGCTTTCTCGGCACAACAAACCACAAACAAATTTTTTATCCGCAATACTGTCGCAATAACCACGATACGGCTGGATATAGTCATCGGTTATCGTTATGTCACAATGAGCAGGTGGTTCCAATGCCAACAGCAGCACTATCCGGCTTACTGCTTGTACATAAATTTATCGACACCAATTTGGTATCTCCCCTTAACTGGTCAATTTTCGATGCGGGTAAATATTCTGCAAGTAAATTTTTGATATAGCAAAATTTTGTTTCGTTTGCAGGGACATAATAGTAATATTTATTAATTGTTTCCATAACACCTTTTTTAAGCTGTTTCTTTAACCTAAGCTATTCTGTGAGCCGCCATATGTTTGTTACCCGAAAAATCAAATCCAAGCCCAGCCTGATAAAGTTCCTGATAGTCAGCACTTTATTAAGTTTAAACTTTAATCTTGCCATGGCGCAGGATATACCGAACGATGCAGCACCACAGGCGCGGATACGTATATTCGGGCAAAACGGCAAGCCTACTAATATGAAATACAGCTTTCAGGGACATGTGGTAAAAGAATCAACCGGTGGCAATATGGGCGGTGCATTTGCTTCATTATTGGGTGTAGCCCGTAACAGCACTATCGGCATACCAGACACTACCACTCTGGATACCATGAGGCAGCATAATCACAATTTGTCGAAGCTGTACTACCGTGAATTCACTATCCCGGCCAACGTACCCATTACCATATCCAACGCCATTATTGGCCTAACTAATGTTAACGATACCCATCATGATGGAAAAATAATTACTTACCAGCCATCATGCCAGAGTAACAAGCTCACATTTGTGGCCAGACCAGGTAGAGATTACGAAGCTATTGCTGCTTCCACATCTGCCCAGTGTGGCGTGATTCTACAGGAAGTAAATGCAGATGGTTCAACGACACCATTGGTTAACGTAGAAGAATCTGCTGACCACTAAAATTACAAACTAGTGCTGCCTTATTCAAGATTACGTTCATAGTCACAGATTTAAGATGGCTATAGCCATAATGATTTAAGCCAGCCAACTGGCTATATTGCCACTGGCTGGTAAAATTAAACGTTTATATAAAATTTGAAATTATCTGGGTAAATAAAATACCCGCAGCCATCTATCCCTCTTCACAAAAACCTGCCAGTCAGACATTTTGCGGATAGCAGCGGGAAAAGAAGGCGTGCTCCGATACTTCTGAATGAAATTTCAAGCTTCCCTGCATTTAAGCAAAATAGTCAGCAGCGATATATTTCTGCTACTAGTTCAAGCCACACAATTCTGATTATATTTATATAATTAGCGTGACATTAAAGCTAAACCAATACCTGCTGTCATATTGTTCTATATGCTTCTTAACTGGTCATCTATAACCATTATCACAATGTTTGCCAGACTGTATAACTGTTATTTATTATTCAAAAATCAATAATATAAAAACAAAAAAGTGGTTGCATTCGCCAGATAAATATTTCTGGCAAACACAACCACTTTTAATCAATACAACAATTAATTAGATTCTACTGCGGCCTGTACATCGCTATACGGAGCTTCTTTAGTACCAGAATGTGTTGTTGCACAGGCTGACAGTGCCATAGCAGCCAATAAAGCGCCGATTCCTAATAATTTTTTCATCATAGTGTCCTTTGTGATTGGTTTGAAAAACTGCTTTGCTAATCCAGTTTAACTCTACCACTATAACAATCAGTCCATACAAATTTTGCACTTTCCAACCGCATAATATACCCAATTTACGACACTAATTAATTCATATAGGACAATAGTTTATACTGCCAAGTTACTTAAGCAGTAAGTTTAATGACCCGTATGAGATGATTCCACCCCACCTTTGAGCTGGCCATATACTTCAGTCTGGCCACCGCCTGTGCCATGGCTGGCACATCCAGCTAATACCAGTACACTGCACAACAAGCCTAAAGACAAAAATTTCTTCATTCCATCATCCTTACATTAAAGGTTAACTTGGTAATTTTGCATCAATTTAACATAATGCGCCGCAGAATACGGCAAAAACTCGCGTTCTTTTTCTGTTAACGGGCGAATTTGCTGCACGGGAGAACCCATATACAGATAGCCACTGGCCAGCCGTTTGCGTGGCGGAACCAAACTGCCGGCACCAATCATCACCTCATCTTCAATAATAGCGTCATCCAGCACGATTGAATTGATACCCACCAGAACGCGATTACCAATGGTGCAGCCATGCAGATTAACATGATGACCAATGGTCACATCTTCACCAATCAGCAGGGGTGAACCATCTGGCTTTGCCGCTGTTTTATGGCTTACATGCAGCATACAGTGATCCTGAATATTGCTTCTGGCGCCAATCTGCATCCTGTTCACATCGGCACGAATCACCGCAAACGGCCACACAGATACCTGTTCGTGCAACACCACATCCCCGATAACCACTGCCATATCATCTATATAACAACTATCAGCAATTTGTGGTTGCGTATCCAAATAAGAACGAATATTGTTTTTCATGTTTTTGACCTTATCCTATTGCATTATACACATCATTTAGAGCAGAAGATAAACAGCAGCTCCTGCCTTTTCCACCCGATTTACCTGAAAAACCGCAAATTTACAGGTATTTTTCTCATGAGAATACTATGTCTGAAAATGTTTTGTTGAATCTGGATAGCGAACCGCGCTTTGATGCCATCAGCGCCACTGATATTGAACCGGCCATGACTGAAGCCATGAATCAGGCCAATGCCGCCATTACCGCGCTGAAAGCAGAATCTGGCGTAAACTGGAATAACACGGTAGAAGCATTAACCAATATCACCGAACGTGTCGGCCGCATCTGGGGGGTGGTTGCCCATTTGAACAGCGTGGCCGATACGCCTGAATTACGCGCAGCCTATAATGCCCTGATGCCGAAAGTAAGCGAATTTTTCACTGCCATCAGTCAGGATATCGCTTTATATGAGCGCTTCAAGAATATCAAGGCCAGTGCAGAATATGCACAATTGAGCGCAGCACAGCAAACCAAACTGAATCATGATTTACGCGATTTCGTCCTGAGTGGCGCCGAATTGCCGGCACAGGAACAGGCCGAATTTGCAGCCTTGCAGGCCGAAGGCGCGCAACTTTCTGCGGCATTCAGCCAGAATGTACTTGATGCCACCGACGCGTTTGCATTGTATTTTGCCAATGGTGAAGCACTGGCCGGTAAAGAGAATGCATCCAGCCACAGTAGCAGCACTGCCGATTTTGCCCACGACAGCGAAATCAGCGGGCTGACAGAAGAAGCACTGGCCATGTTTGCCGCCGCAGCCGAAGCCGAAGGTAAAACCGGCTATAAAATCGGCCTGCAAATGCCGCATTATCTGGCCGTAATGCAATACGCTCACAACCGTGAACTGCGCCAACAACTCTATCATGCCTACTCAACCCGTGCCAGCGAGCTGGGTGAAGCCAAATGGGATAATACCGCCAATATCAACCGTATCCTGCAAATCGCTGCACGTGAAGCACAATTACTGGGTTTTCAGAATTATGCCGAACTGTCTCTGGCCACCAAAATGGCCGATACGCCGCAGCAGGTACTGGCATTCCTGCAAGACTTGGCCAGTCGCGCCAAACCATTTGCTGAAAAAGATTTGGCAGAAGTTAAAGCATTTGCCCACGAACAGCTCGGACTGGATGATTTACAGCCATGGGATGTTACCTATGCCAGCGAAAAACTGCGTCAGGCCAAGTATGCATTCAGCCAGACTGAGGTAAAAAAATATTTCCCCGCCGACCGCGTACTGGCCGGCCTGTTTGCCCAGATTGACAAACTCTACGGCGTGCATTTTATTGAAAAACAGGTACCAGTATGGCACCCGGATGTGCGCTACTATGAGCTGGAACAGGGCGGAGCCATCATTGGTGGTGTATACATGGATCTGTATGCACGTGCCGGTAAGCGCGGTGGCGCATGGATGAATGACTACCGCGGCCGCCGCCGTTTCACCACCGGAAATCATACCGGCCAGCTCCAGACACCGATCGCCTATCTGGTATGCAACTTTACCCCGCCCGTAGCCGGTAATACTGCACGCCTGAGCCATGATGAAATCCTGACTCTGTTCCACGAAACTGGTCACGGCCTGCATCATCTGCTTACTCAGGTAGATGAGCTGGGTGTATCCGGCATTAATGGCGTGGAGTGGGATGCTGTAGAAATGCCCAGCCAGTTTATGGAAAACTTTGTCTGGGAATACGATGTGCTGGCTGGCATGAGTAGCCATCAGGATACCGGCGCGCCTTTACCAAAAGAGCTTTACGACAAAATGCTGGCGGCCAAAAACTTCCAGACCGGCCTGTTTATGCTGCGCCAGATGGAATTTGCTCAGTTTGATATGGAAATCTACAGCCATCCGGGCTGCGACTGGCAACAAACCTTGCAGGAAGTGCGCCGCAGGGTAGCGGTGATGCCACAGCCAGACTTTAACCGTTTTGCCCATTCCTTCAGCCATATCTTTGCCGGTGGTTATTCTGCCGGTTACTACAGCTATAGCTGGGCTGAAGTGCTTTCTGCTGATATCTATGCTGCGTTTGAGGAAGAAGCTGATGCAGCCACCACAGGTAAGCGCTTCTGGCGTGAAGTCCTCGCGGTAGGCGGCTCTCGCCCGGCCATGGCGTCATTCAAAGCTTTCCGCGGCCGCGAGCCAAATATTGATGCGCTGTTACGTCATTGTGGTTTTAATGAAGCAGCCTGAATTTAGGCTCAATACAGACAACGCGGTGTATCACACCGCGTTTTTATTTGACCAGAGTTTGGGGCAGATATTGTGTTAGCCATTTAGAACCAGACAGAAACTCTGCCAGTATTTAGAATGATAACGATTAAATCCATGCCAATATATTAAAATTTATTTTAAAAACAATCTATTCTTAAAAACCAGCTTATTAACCCTTAACCTGAGCATGCTAAAAACTTAGCCATATTAATAAAAAATAATTAACATGCTATGATTTGGCTACTGCTTGTGACAATTTGCACAGATGAAGAAAATGGTTAATACAAATAAAAACTACTGGTTTTTAGGGGCTTGTTTTAATGATAATGATGACCAGAGTGAAAATTTCATCAACAAAGGCGAGTGGCTATACAACGGCAATAATAGCAGGGATATAGAGCTGGTTCGTTTAATTAGCGCCGGTGATCAGGTTGCAATCAAGACTACTTACGTACAAACGGATGATTTGCCTTTCGATACTCAGGGCTACCCTGTTTCGGTAATGAAAATTAAAGCCATCGGTACTGTTATCGACAATCCGGGCGATGGTAAATCCCTGAAAATAGAGTGGCAAAAATGCACTCCTGAAAAAAAATGGTATTTTTATACCAGCTTAAAAACCATCTGGCAGGTAAATATTTCCAGCTGGCAATCTGAGCAATTGGTTAATTTCACCTTTCATAATCAGCCACAGGATATCAACAGATTTTGCAACGCACCCTATTGGCGGGAACGTTTTGGTGATATCAATCTTGCCAAACAACAATTAAATGACATTGTAAATCAGGTACAGGAAAATAATGAATGGCAACAAACAGTACTGGGTTTCATTCAGGAGCTTTGTCAGCAAAATGATAGCGGTATTTTTACCCGGCAACAATTTCTGAATCAGTATCAGCAGCAGCTGCAAATACTATTCCCAAATAATAATACAATAGGCCAATCCGTGAGCCGAACCTTGCAGGAATTACGTGATAAAAAAATTTTGTTTTTTAAGGGAAATGGGCAATACAAACTATCAGATTATAATTCTGATACTACTGATGAAAAAGATACTGATATTATGAAAAGTATTGACCAGCCAGTAATCAGAGAACCTTACACCCTGAACGACTTAATAGCAGAAGGCTGCTTTACCGACCCGGATCAGTTAGCAATCATTCAGGCAAGATTAACTGAAAAGAAAAACCTGATTTTACAGGGGCCACCCGGCACAGGAAAAACCTGGCTGGCCAAACGTCTAGCCCATGTGATAGTCGGCTATCGCGATTTTGATAATATTAAAGCGATCCAGTTTCATCCGAATATGTCATACGAGGATTTTATCCGTGGCTATCGCCCATCCAGTAATGGCAAGCTTGAGTTAATTGATGGCCCCTTTATCGAAATAGCCAATCAGGCAAGAAACGATGTTAATACAAATTATGTAATGGTAATTGAGGAAATCAACCGTGGTAATCCGGCACAGATTTTTGGAGAAATGCTAACCCTGCTGGAAGCTAATAAGCGTACTGCTCAAGAAGCACTGGAATTAACCTATAAACGCGAACATGAAAAGGGCTTTTTTATTCCAGATAATCTGTATGTAATCGGTACCATGAATATTGCCGATCGTTCACTGGCGATGGTTGATTTTGCCTTGCGGCGCCGCTTTGCATTTTTCAGTCTGCACCCAAATTTTGGTGATGTGTGGCGGAAATACATGGCTGAAAAAACTAATATTTCACCAGAAAAACTACAGGATTGGCAGCAACGTATGCACCAACTGAACCAGCTAATCAGTGACGATCCCATGCTGGGAGCTGCATTTACGATCGGGCACAGCTACCTGACCAGCAATAAGCCGATAGCGGACGCTGACAACTGGTTTAGGCATATCATTCAAACTGAAATCCAGCCCTTACTGGCGGAATACTGGTTTGATGAGCCGGCTAAAATTAAAGATGCCATAGAATTATTATTGTCTGATGTCAGCTAGCTGTTATGAATCTGTCTAATCAATCAACAGTAAAAACTACCGTAGCCACTGTACCTATTAGAAACATTTGGCTGCTTTTACTCTATGCTTCTGACCTGTACCAGACACTTGGCAAACAGCAACGGGTGCAGCTAGAAAATAATCCGGAGGATCTGATCAAGCTGGTGGCCAAACTGTATTGTCAGGCCGTAGGTAAAAGGCTGATGCGCTCATTATCCTGTGGCTATCAGCAACATACTCAGGTACTGAATCGTGTCAGGGGAAAAATAGATATGCTTATCACAGCACGACAGCAATTACTGGAAAAAGGCCGAATTCAATGCCATTTTGATATTTTAACCATTGATACACCTAAAAACCGTTATATCCATGCGGCTGCACATGCCTTGCTGCCGCAGTTACAGGATAAAATACTAACTCGACAATGCCAGAAAATCATCAGCCGTTTTAAGGAGCTGAAAATAGGCCAGTCAACCCACTATAACTATTTAACCGACTATTTCGATCAATCAGGCAAACAGGATAAAACCCTGCTCACCCTGTGCCGGCTTATTTTTAATCTGGCCATTCCTACTGAGCTGGCAGGTGTACATCAGGTCGAACAGGTAAAGAAAACCGATCACTGGTTACGGCGTTTATTTGAAAAAGCAGTGGTTGGGTTTTGCCGGGTAAACCTGAATAGCAACGACTGGAAAACAAGCACAGGCAAACGGTTATACTGGCAGCAGGAACAGGCTAGCTCTGGCATAAAAAATTTTTTGCCTAATATGCAAACAGATCTGATTATTGAGCATCGCAACTGCAATCATCGTCTGATTATTGATACCAAATGCACATCCATTCATCATCAGTCTCGCTACAAAAACAAGGTTTTTAAAAGCAGCCATATCTATCAGCTATATGCTTATCTGAGAAGTCAGGAAAATGCAGCCGATCCGCCATCCTGCAATGCAACTGGAATGCTGTTATATCCGGTGATAAATGACACAATTAATGAATATGTCACTATTCAAAACCATCAATTCAGATTTTGTACCATTGATTTAAGTCAGGAATCCAGCCTGATCAGAAAAAATCTGCTGAATTTATTATGCCATTGTCGATGTGGCTGAATAAGATTTCTGTATGTCTGAATCCATCATTCCATCCCGGCTATTCTGATAATAAATTAAAATTATGACATAAAAATTATTACTAATAGTTTTTCTATTATCTTATCCAGTTTACGCAAAACAGTGTTTGACTAATCAAACCATTATCTGTAGCAAACTATTAATTTTACAATTTACCCGTAGTTGGCAATATTATGTTTTCTCATCACAGCCTGAACAAGTACAGCGAGCTTTTCCAGCAGTTCATCCCAACTATTATCTTCAAGAAATAGAAATCCTTCTTTAAAAACCACTTTTCCCTGTTTTAACATTATCTTCTGAGCCTCTACCCATGCCATATACTCAAATGGCAGTTGCACCTGCTCCAGTGTATCTGTCAAAATTTTTTTTGAATCGGGATTAGTCGGTATACCCAGATACCAGGTAAAGCGGTTTTCAATACAAACCAGTCTGGATAAATCCAGTTCAAATAGGTATTCATTCTGTGGGTTAAATAAAATAATATAAAACGGCCGTCCATTTCTCCATGTGGTATAACGAATCGAAGTCTGGTCAGGAAAGATTATTTTCTGGTAACAACCATCTATATTGTTTACAGCATGATGATCAATCTCTCCTAATGTAGCATTGGCAAGAGATTTACTCAGATACGCCATTATGTTGTAGCCAAATAGCTGGTACTGTAAAAACAATTTACTCAGTGGCACATTGTCATTATTCTGAGTCATAAATATCTCTATTGTTTGAATTAACCTCTTTTATTATTTATTTTAATATAAATTAAACAGTTAAAGTAAAATTTTTTAATTTCAATAGTATTTATTTACATGATTACCCGGCTATTCCAATATGCTCGCGGACATGATTAAGTCTTGCTATCTGAATATTAAATTTATACTGAAACAATAAAAAAGCTGGCTATTTCATATTAATAGCCAGCTTTTTTATTTGGTATGATTTGATTACTCATCCTCAATCAACGCATCCACAAACGCGCGTGCATCAAACGGGCGTAAATCATCGATGCCTTCACCTACACCAATAAAACGTACCGGAATAGGGCGTTTGGCCGCCAGTGCGGCGAGAATACCGCCTTTGGCGGTGCCATCGAGTTTGGAAACAATCAGGCCGGTTAAACCAAGGGCGTCATCGAATGCGACTACCTGATTAATGGCATTCTGGCCAACGTTGGCGTCCAGTACCAGCATCACTTCATGCGGCGCTTCGGGCAGGGATTTTTGTAGTACGCGTTTTACTTTTTTGATTTCTTCCATCAGATGCAGCTGGGTAGGTAATCTGCCGGCGGTATCGGCCAGTACCACATCAATACTGCGTGCTTTGGCGGCTTCCAGTGCATCAAAGCAAACGGCAGCCGAATCGCCGGAAGCCTGTGCGATTACAGTAACGTTATTGCGCTCACCCCATTGCTGCAATTGTTCGCGCGCAGCAGCTCGGAAAGTGTCACCAGCGGCCAATAGTACGCTTTTACCCTGGCTCTGGAAATATTTGGCCAGTTTACCGATGCTGGTGGTTTTGCCTGCGCCATTCACACCAGCCATCATGATAACAAACGGCTTTTTATCTGTGGGTAAAATCAGGGGTTGCTGTAGGGGCTGTAGTAATTCATACAATGCTTCTTTCAGGGCACTGCGCAGTTCGTTACCGTTTTTCAGCCCTTTCAGGGTCACACGCTGGCGTACCTGTGCCAGTAGTTTTTCGGTGGCTTCGATACCCATATCGCTGGTGAGCAGTACGGTTTCCAGCTCCTCGTACAGGTCTTCGTCGATTTTGCCGCCGCCAAACACGGAAGCCAGCGATTTGGCCATGTGGTTACGCGATTTGCTCAGCCCCTGTTTTAAGCGTGCTGCCCAGCCCAGCTTGGCTGGTTTATCTGCCTCGCTGCTGGTTTCTGCTGGTGCAACCGGGATAACCATGGCATTTTCGCCTGCCGGTGTCTGAGCTGGTGCTGGTTCTGTGGTTGTGGCAATGGCGGCCGGTTCATCCACCACTGTCGGTACAATGATTTCTTCGGCTGTCTCGGCGGCCGGTTGGGCAGTTGCTTCGTCAGCTGGTGCTGCTTCGGCTGTGGTAGGGTGGTTGGATTCCGCTTCAGTTTTAACAGTTGTTTCAGCCGGAGCTGATTCAACAATTACCTCCTGTGGCTGTTGTACATTCTCTGGCTGGCTGGGCGTGGACGCGGGTTGTTCCACTGCTGGCTCAGTATTTTTTTTTCTTTTAAAAAATCGAAACATGGGGTATTCCTGATACTAGGGTAAACCAAAGTTCAATAAACACTAGTCTTTGGTAATGAATTAATTGTGCTATTGTAGCCTAAGCAGATGCTTGTTTGATAATACATCATGACATGATTGCCATGTTATTCCGGCGGTTTTGCTTATCCGCGCAATCCTTTTGGCTGTTTATATTCATGGATATTTATACCACCGTATAATCGTGATTACTTATAATAATAGCCTGCTGATTATTAAAAGGTATTAGCTTTAAATGATTGCTATACTTCGCATAGATTTGCTGTACTGAATCTGCAAAAGGTTCTTCTATATAATGCGGTAATGGATAGAAATCGATGACATTTAAACCGGCATAGTTCTCCAGTTGAGGAGCCAGACTGCTGTCGTCCATCATACTGCTATATTCAATGTCTGCGGCCAGAATAATTGCGCCTGCCGACTCGCCGATATAAATGCAGCCCTGTGCAATTCTGTGTACAAGTAACTGATCAAGATTTTTTCTTTTCAGTTGCTGCAATAAATAAAATGTATTGCCGCCGGCTATGCAGATTATTTCTGCGGCAGCAAAGGCCTGGTGGCACTGCTGGGTATCGGCACTGGCTATATCCAGTAATTCAAGCTGAAATCCAAGTTGTTGCAGTGCTGCTTTGCCTTCATCTATATATCCGGTGTAACTTTCAACATTGCCAGCAGTGGGAATAAACAGGACACTTTTACTGTTTATTCGATTTTTTTGAATAAAATCTGCAAGCTGCTGGGTTATTCCGGCAATATAGGAGGTTAAAAATATTGTTTTCACCGCTAGTCTCCAACCTTTCTATTTATCCTGTATGGTCTTTATTGCAATAATTCAGACCAGGTTTCCGGCTGCGCCCAGTTTACTCGGTGCAGCCTGGTCTGGGTTCGATTGTAAGGCTGATCGTAAATCCAGTGCTGCCACTGCGGTATCAGGCTGCCGCTTATCTGTGGTTTGTCATCAATCAGAATATCGCCACGTACCCATGTTTTGTCTTTGGCTAAAATAATGCGCTGTAGCCAGTCTTCGCCCAGATGCTGGCATACCCAGTCAAATTTTTCAGCTACACAGTAATGATAAGCCTGAATGGGTGAGGTACAGATACGCACATCATGACCGGCTTCGAGTAAGCGTCTGGCCGCGGCAATACCATCTAGCATGGGTGGTAAGGAGGCGAAAAAGCCTTTGCTGCTGTAAATCCGGGCTAGCTGTTGGTGATACTGGGGTGCCATATCATCACACAGGTAAAAATGCCTGCGTTCAGCCAGTGGCAGTGGTTGTTCATAAGTCTGCTGCCATAGTTGCCGTACTCCCTGTTCAAAGTCGGCTAAAACGCCATCCTGATCCAGCAAAATCAATTTAGAGGCCATACAAATTCCTATGGTGGCTTGTGTCATTATCAAACAAATAGTTATAGCATGTTTTTTAAGGCCAGCCGTACGCCCTCACTGATATCAGTGCCCGCCGGTATATTTTTGCAGGCAGTACGGGCTTCTTTGTCGGTATAGCCTAAGGCAAGCAGTGTATTGATAATATCTTCGTTACTATCAGTGGCTTCCGGGGTAAACAGACCAGCGGCATTGCCATTACCGGCGAGCTTGCCACGTAATTCCAGTACCATGCGTTCGGCAGTTTTTTTACCGATACCAGGCGCGGCTGTCAGGCGTTTAATGTCTTCGGAGGCAACTGCCTTAGCCAGTTCATCGCTGGTAAGGGTGGATAAAATACCCAAAGCACTTTTGGCTCCAATACCGCTTACTTTTACCAGAGCCCGGAATGTTTCCCGTTCTTCGCGGGAGCCAAAGCCAAATAGCAGGTGGGCGTCTTCACGTACCACTAGCTGTGTATACAGTGCCGTCTCTTCTCCCACTGCCGGCAAGGTGTAAAAGGTTTGCATGGATACTTGAGCCTCGTAGCCCACGCCATGAACATCGAGTACGACTACAGGCGGATTTTTTTCCAATACAATTCCACGTAAACGACCAATCATTATATTCCTTTTCCAACTAGCAAATAAACAAAAGCCCGTGCATGATACCACGGGCTTTTTTCCGACCTGATAGCAGGGTTTACAATGCGGTTAGCATTGATTTTTTCGCTTCATCAGCACGTTGCTGTTGCTGAAAAGGTCCCATGCGGACAACATAGCTGTCTTTAACTTTTACCAGCTTGGCCTGATGTTGGCTTCCGGCCGCCAGCAAATGCTGTGAGGTTGCTTTCAGATATTGCTGGGCTTTTTCTTTGCTGCCAAACCGCTGTAGGTCTACATAAATATTGCCACCTGTGCCAGCCGGCTGGATACGTTCCCCAGGCACAATCTGTTCTACCCGTACCTGAGCGGTACCGGCACGGACGAAACCTAACTGCTGCGCTGCGGCATAGGATAAATCCATTACCCGGTTAGCGTGAAACGGGCCACGATCGTTAACACGTACGACCACTGTCTTGCCATTGGACAGATTGGTTACCCGGGCATAACTGGGGATAGGCAAGGTTGGGTGAGCGGCAGTAAGCATCTGGCTGTTAAAACGTTCACCAGATGAAGTGCGGCGCCCTTGAAAATTCTGACCATAGTAGGAGGCTCGGCCTATCTGACTGAAACTGGCCACTTTTTGCAGCGGGTAATAACGTTTGCCCGCTACCTGATAGCTAAGATTAGCTGTTTTGTGCAGATGTTCTGCTGGTACTACTGTAAGATTAGATACTGATTTTTTAGCATGATAAACCGGCGCTGACAAATTACTGGTTTGTTTGGCATAAGCCATACTGAAACCAAACATCATTGCCACACTAACAAATAATACTTTAATCCTGATCAAACCGTATTTCCGTTTCTTTGAGTAAAAGACGCAAAAACCAGACGCACAACCATTGTTGTTCACAACAATACTTTGTCCGGTAAAAACTGAATTTATACTAAGACAGCAAAAAACAGCGGCGGCCACTTTAAAATGTGGCGGGAGAGGCTGTAACCTCAATTGGCAAGAACAAACACCGGCTGTTATTTATTACAGCACATTGGCGGGTTCAGAAAGTTGCTTACTAATTGGCAAAATGCCAAAATTGTAACGCAGTTAATAATTGAATCAGTTATTTAACAGGGCGACACTATGCCAAATAGCCCTTTGTCTGTCAAAGATTTTTCATTCCGGATGTGCCAGTGTCCAGACATAAATCCGTGAAGCGCCCGATTTCTTAAGGGTTTGAGCCAATTCAGTAATTGTTGCGCCTGTGGTCACAACATCATCGATTAACAACAGGTTACGTTTTTTTACTGCATGATTAAGACGAAATACACCGCGTACATTGCGCTGGCGTGCCGATTTTTTCAAAGTGGATTGTGGCGGCCGGTAACAACGTTGTACGCAGTCTGGCCGCAGCACTGGCAGCGCGTAATGCCGGGCAATGATTGCGGCAAGCAGCTGGCTCTGATTAAAACCTCGTTCAAACAAACGTTTGCGGCTTAGTGGCATGGCCAGTACAGCATCTATCTTTACTTGCTCCAGCCATTGCGGCGGCTGTGCCAGCATCAGTGCCGCCAGTGTATCCAGCAAGGCGAGCTGCCGCTGATGCTTGAATGCGCTCAGCATCTGCTGCAATGGCGCTGCATAGCGGTAACTGGCATACAAGGTGGTAAACGGCCATTGCTGCTGACACTTCTCGCAAAGTCCGGCCAATAGTCGGCCACCACGGCAACGCGGACATATATCTGTATCGGTACGCTGCAAAGCAACCATATCATGCCAGCACGTCCGGCACAAACCTGAGACATGTGCATAATCGTGGCATAATAAGCAATGTGGCATACCGATACATGCGTGCCAGAATGAAGTGAGTAATGAAATCATACCCATGACTACACCTTCCCAAACTTTATTAATTCACGGCTGGGGCGCCAATCACCATATATTCGACCCTTTGCTGGCACATCTGCCGGCCACATGGCAAAAACACTGGTGTATCCCAGATTTGCCCGGCCATGGCTGTGCACCATTTGATGGTACTTTTAATATAGACAGCATTGCCGACCAACTGGCCGCGCAACTAACCGCCCGTACCCATTTACTTGGCTGGTCGCTGGGTGGCATGGTGGCATTAAGTCTGGCGGCACGCTATCCAGACAAAGTAGCCTCGCTGTGCCTGACGGCCAGTCTGGCCAAACTGATGGCCAGCAGCGACTATCCGCAAGGTCTGCAACGCGTTAGCCTTAATATGATGGCCAACAAATTCAGTGAAGATTATCCCAAATACATGCAACAGTTTCTACAATTGCAGATGCTGTATGCAGATACTTGTGCACATGCATGTCTCGACAGTCTGGTAGCCGCCATCTGCCAGTATGGGCCGCCTACTGCTCTTAACGCTGCTTTGCATGCGCTGGAACAGGCTGATTTACGCCCGTTACTCAGTAGCATAAACTGTCCGGTATTACTGATTTATGGCGGCCGCGATGCCATTACCCCGCCACGCATGGGTGAATATCTGCATCAGCAGCTACCGCAAAGCGAATGGTGTCTCCTGCCGCAGGCGGCACACACACCATTTTTAAGCCATCCTGATGAATTTGCCCGGGTACTGGGCCAGTTTTGGGAACAACATTCATGACAACCCTGCCACACCAGCCAGACTGGTTTCTCCATGCACATCTGGCCGCTACTCTGGACGAACGCCTGAGTATTCTGAGACAACCACCGCAGCACATCCTGCTGGCCGCCGCAGATGGCAATGAAAGCTACCGGCTGCTCAAAATGCGTTATCCTCAGGCTCAATTTCAGGAGTTTGACAGCCGCAATACCTATTTACAGGCGGCTCAGGCTATTCGCAAGGCCAAACTGAGCTGGTGGCAGAAACTCAATGGCAGCCTGCCTGCACAAACTGTTTCCGACCAGCTTCCCGGCAATCAGACTGCCGATATGGTATGGAGTAATCTCGGCCTGATTCATCAGGCGGATCCAATAGCGGTGATAAAAAACTGGGCAGAAGCTTTACAGCCGGATGGTTTGTTGTTTTTCAGCCATTTTGGTCCGGATACCCTGAAAGAAGTTCTGACACTGTGGCGCGCAGAGGGTATAGTTGTCAAAACTCCGCGCCTGCTTGACATGCACGACCTTGGGGATATGCTGTACCAGCACGGCTTTTACGATCCAGTGATGGACATGAACATGCTTACCCTGCAATACACCAGGGCAGAGCGCTTTATTGATGATATGCGCACGGCCGGCCTGTGGCAGAGCCTGCAATTTGATAACGAAATTGATGCGGTGCGCATTCTGGCTCAGGCCTGGAAAAACAATGATATCCATAACGTTACGCTTGAGCTCGTGTATGGACATGGCGTTAAAAAACAGGTACTGCCAGAGAATGCTGCACCTATACAATTTTATCCATCATCTGCAACCAAAACATCCGAACCTTAATATCATATGAAATTCACAGCGTTGCTGCGCAATAGCGTACTGATTATTACCACATTTATTACCATTACTGCCTGCAAAAGCACTGCTCCGGCCACACCACCGGCACCGGCCAAGCCTCGCGCCGTTATCGGGCTGGCACTTGGTGGGGGCGTTTCCAAAGGGTTTGCCCATATTGGCGTCATTAAGGTGTTACAGGAAAATCACATTCCGGTACGTGTTGTTACCGGTACCAGCGCCGGAGCGCTTGTGGGCAGCATGTACGCTTCCGGTATGAGCCCCGACCGGCTGGAGCTGGAAGCCGAAATACTGAATAAATCCGATCTGGTCGATCCGGTACTGTCTACTTCCGGCTTTATCAAAGGGCAGAAACTGCAAGATTACATCAATGCCAAAGTACGTAATAAACCGATTCAGCAATTTCCTATCCGCTTTGGCGCAGTAGCCACTGAATTTGGTACTGGGCGCATGGCGGTTTTCACCAGTGGCAATGCTGGGCAGGCGGTACGGGCTTCTGCCAGTATTCCCAATATTTTTCAGCCTGCTGTTATCGGTAATAAACGTTTTGTCGATGGCGGTCTGGTTGCCCCCGTGCCCGTTAGTGCTGCCAGACAGCTTGGCGCCAATGTGGTGATTGCTGTAGATATTTCGGCCAAGCCCGCACGCCTGACCAGCGAAGGTTTTTTCTCTTACCTCGACCAGAGCCTTAACATCATGAGTGCATCAGCGCTAAGCAGCGAGCTGGGCAAAGCACAGGTGATTATCAGTCCGCAGGTACAGAAGCTGGGTACCGTTGGCGGCTTTGACCAGAAAACTCAGGCTATCCAGCTAGGTGAACAGGCGGCACGTGCTGCTTTACCACAGATTCGCGCGGTACTGGCCAAATATCAGGTTAACTAGGTATATAAATTAAAAACAGCTGGCGCAGACTGCCTATGTGGTAGTCTGCGTTTTTATTCAGGTTAATTTTGTTAAAAACAGGGTAAAATCAATAGCTGAAATTTAATGCTAATTAAGCAGCACAATTAATTATTACCCATACTCAGCAATATCTGTTGGTACTTCTAAAAATCTAACCGCTGTATTTAACCAAGAAACGGGTATAAAACATAATGGTTAAATTTTTAAATCTGACACGATAAACATGAAAATCTTATCGTTACATTAGTATGGCATATAGCAACTAATAGTTTAGTTTCGATTGAGCTTTGAACAGATGATTAAAAAACCAATCTAGCACTCAATGCGATACTTATGGTGAAGCCGTTAAATTTTTACGATTCCTTCATGAGGCTTTGGTTTTAAAATGAGTTTCGCAAATATCTATTTAAGTTTCCGCTTTTGGTTCCTAAAAACCATTCATAATCTAATATCAGTGTCTTCATACCTCATATTTTTTCATTATGGATAAAAAAGTGAATTATCCATGCCATTTTTAGAGTAGATTTTATTATGGGAAATACAGCTTATGCTTCTAATATGGATACGCTTTGGCACTCAGTCATTTTTCATATTTGATCCTCTTTTATGTTTTTATGCTAGAAATTTTTCTACTTTTTAACTGTATATCAACGGATAGTTCAGCTAGATTATAAAAAGTGAAATATATATATTAATATTAAGAGTTTATGGAAAATGATTTATTAAAGTCAAATTCATAACAAGCTAATTTGCACTGTGTTCTTTTGCACGCTTAATAATGGCAGGTATCAAACGTTTCAATTATAAAAATTTGATTATAAATAATTTTTTCAATTTTTGCTAATGAATTTCACCCTTGTCCTGATTTTAATTTGGTTATTCTTTTCATATAATAAGCTTAGATGATGGAAAAATCCTCAGGGAAACCATGGGCAGAATGGCTTCAGCTGCACCTAAAAATGTCAAAAAATTTAAAGTACAAACAGACTCGAATAACGAAGAAGCCGGTCAGCAAAATACTAATAACCAGTAAAACTGAAGAAAAAGACGCAGCAATATTAATATGTTTATGGCAATAATTAAAGCCACCAACTTTTGTCATGAGCTTATAAATGATTACAATTGATGTTAGATATGGGTAATCAACCCGTAATGTAATTTCCGACATCACATAATATTATCCTAATCAAGACGTATTAACTGGATAATTAATCATTGTGATTACCAACTTGCTATCACGTAGAATGTGTTTTGAGATTGCAGAAAGTATGGTGCTTTGTGTAAGTATTCAAAATAATAGTGATGGTGTTTATCTGCTATCACCACCTAATGCTGTTTGGGCATGTATACGGATTTGGTAATTTTTGATTCTGCAAAGGATTATCAGAATAAGGCAAGACGCCATCTTTTAGACTAAATGAAAAGTCTTTGGTACTGATTTCACCAATCGTTTTATCGCTATCATAAAGTGCTATTAAAAAGCCCGCCATTTGATCGGCTGTATGAAACTGATTAAACTGTTTTTTATAATCATATTTAAATGTGTTATTTGCTACGTGACCAAATTCTGTTTCTGTTGCAGCAGGTGCAAGTACTTTTGCCACCAATTTGGCTTTAGCCTGCTTTAATTCATGTGCCAATCCCTCAGTAAAGGCATTAACATAAAATTTAGTGGCACAATAGGTAACCGCATTGGGTACGATTGTATATCCTCCACGCGATGAAATATTAATAATTTGAGTGCCTGGCTCATTTTGATATTTACTGACATAACGGGTAGAGAGAATTGTTAATGCTTCAATGTTGAGATGAAGCATGGTTTCTATTTTATCTAAATCCTGATCTTTAACGCTTCCATAATGTCCGAATCCGGCATTATTTATCCACGTTTCGATAAAATAGTTTTCTAAATCATCAAACAGCGAATGAGTATTTGTCGCGCTGGATAAATCGCATACTTTAATCACAACCTCTACATTAGCATTAATGCTTGCTATTTCTTGCTTTAATGCTTCCAGTTTTTCTTTCCGTCTGGCGATCACAATAAGGTTTTTATCTCGCTTGGCAAAAGCCATGGCTGTTGCATAGCCTATTCCAGAGCTGGCACCGGTGATAACAGTATATTTATTATCTTTGCTTTTCATATCTTATTTACCTTTTTATAATAATTTATGATTACTGATTAGTAATATTCAAATTTTTAATCACTTATTTCCATGAATTTTCTGGTAATTCGATGTCTCTTTGTGCTTGCTTTAGTGCATCATGTAACTGTTGAACATTTAATGGGAAGCAATACGCAGGCTTAGCCCGTTCAAATTTCCAGCTATCAGATAAAAGACCAACATCAACATAATCATAGCCGACATGTTCGAGTAAATTAAAAACAGTTTGTTTGGCTGCTAAATCATTGCCAGCCACAGGAATTGCTCTTCTATTCAACTTATCATCTGGTTTGGCATCTTTAACAATATCTTTTGCCAGAATTGCATTAAAGACTTTAACAATTTTGGATTTAGAAAGATGCTGAGCAACCAATTCACTGGTTGTGATTTCATAGTTATCTAATTGCTGAAAGTGCCCGTCACGATTAGGATAATAGTTCATTGCATCAAGCACTATTTTATTATCCATTAAATCAGCGGGTAGTTGTGAATAATTAATAAATGGAATCGCGATCAAAATAACATTTCCAAATTCAATGGCTTCATCTCGACTGCCAATTTGACAACCTATGTTACTGCCCGCACTAAATAGTGTATTTTTATCTCGTGAGTTACTTAACATAATCTGATAGCCTGCCCGCATAAATATGGTCGCACAGGCTTGGCCGACAAATCCTGCACCAATAATACCAATCTTTTTCAGCATAATATTTCCTTTTTTGGACAGTTATTCGTATTATCATTACAAATTGAAACATAATAAATATTGTTATAATTGATTTACTAACAACTTAGAGTTGGCAATATGGATTTATTTAGATGTATGGAGGCATTTGTCTTGACCGTGAAAACCGGTTCTTTTGCGGCAACGTCTATTTCATTAAATACATCGCCACAAATGATCGCTAAATATATTGCATTTTTAGAAAATTATCTGGGCTTAAAGCTATTAAATAGAACAACTCGGTCGCAAAATCTTACCGAGTTTGGCAAACAATATTATGAAAGATGTTTGTTTATTTTAGGAGAAATTAAAGCAACTAAAACGCTTGCACAACAATATAGTGATGAACCGAGGGGAAATTTAAAAATTAGTGCTCCGGTAAGCTACGGACATTTTAATGTAATACCAGTAATAAGCCATTTTATGAAACGCTATCCAAAAATGAGTGTGGATATCCAATTGAATGATCGCTATGTTGATTTAGTTCAGGAAAATTTTGATATTGTGTTTCGCGTTGGTGAATTAACTGATTCAGGTTTAATTGCTCGTAAACTAAATCCTTATCAACTCATTTTTGCGGCTTCGCCCAGTTATCTGGCTCAATATGGTGTGCCATCTGTTCCCAATGATATAAAAAAACATCAGTGCCTGATTTATCAATATGTTAATCCAAGTAAAAAAGATTATCTTTGGCCTTTCACGATTAATGGAAAGTTAGTTCACCTCCCCATATCAGGTTCGTTGACAAGCAATGATACTTTGGCGTTAGCAACCGCAGCAGTCGAAGGATTAGGTATCACCATGCTTCCTGAATCAATGCTTAGAGAGGCTATCACACAAAATAAATTACTACCCATATTGCAAAATTTTTTACCACCAGCAAGAGAAGTACATTTACTTTATCCTGCCGACAGGCAACGGCCATCAAAACTTAATATTTTTATTGAGTTTGTGCTTGATTCTATGTCTTAGGGTCTATTATTCGGTTACATTGATGAATCAATATTAAGGTCACAATTGATATTGATTCAGATAATAATTTTCTCAATGCAGTCAGAAGTAAAACAACAAAAACTGGATGATGAAAATAGCAGTAACCATGTAATAGCCAGACAAGACGAAGATAAAATAATAAGCTTTAGCAATATTTTTTTCATAAGCTGTTTATATCAAATGCTTTACTGAAATTTATGATTACGTATGGTTTTGGAAATATCAGGGCCGTCATAACCATGATTGGTTGGAAACGTAAAACCATTATCTTGTTTATCAGGAAAAGACATTTTTTCAAATAATGCCTGTTCGCTAACATATTCAAAATAAGAACATCTCCATAATTCCTCGCCCTTTTTATTATATAAAAAAACTGGATGACGAAAACAGGCATAGCCAATAAGAAAATACAGGATAAACTAGCACTTTTATGATATTTATAATTTTTTTCATTAGCAATCGCTCCGATACTTTATTATAGACTGGTTAAATCCACTGATAACAATCAATGCTGATTTTCTTGTTTATTACCGTTTACTCGATTTATCTCATCTGTTAAATCGATGTTTTCCCGCCCTTTATTACCGGAATATCTTAATAAATTGCTTTTTTTAGTAGGAATAACCAGACCACCTATCGTATCACTTAAATAGGCATAATAAGGTGAATGCCATATCTCCTTGCCCTCTTTATTATATAAAACCCAAAAATATTTGTCGTATCCATCTATTAGCTTATAGACCGCAATCGGTGTTGTGGGCAGATGTTTATACATATTTAAGTAATACTCACCATCATCTCCCTCTTTGGTGTAATGCAAATTAAAATCACCATAAAAGCTGGATGAGGAAAACAGCAGTAACCATGTAATAGCCAGACAAGACGAAGATAAGATAATGAGCTTTAGCAATATCTTTTTCATAAGCAGCTTATATAAAATGCTTTACTGTAATTTATGATTACGTATGGTTTTGGAAATATCAGACCCAACTAGTCCATGATTTGTTAGGCAAATAAAATTTCCGTCCATTCCAACATCATCTGGAAAAGACATCATATCAAATACTGATTCCTCATCAATATAGTCAAAGTAGGATACCCTCCACAGCTCTTCTCCCTTTTTATTATATAAAACTGTGAAGTATTTATTGCCTCCCAGTATTTGCACTATAGAAATAGGTGATGTGGGCAAATGTTTATATATATTGGCATAGTATTCTCCACTGTCACTTTTTATTGTTTTATAAAGATTAAAATCTCCGTAAAAACTGGATGACGAAAACAGGCATAGCCAATAAGAAAATGCAGAATAAACTAGCACTTTTATGATATTTATAATTTTTTTCATTAGCAATCACTCCGATACTTTATTATAGACTGGTTAAATTCACTGATAATAATCAATGCTGATTTTCTTATTTATTACCGTTTACTTGATTTATTTCATCTGTTAAATCGATGGCTTCCCAGCCTTCATTACTTGAATATCTTAACAAATTACTTTTTTTCGTGGGAATAACCAGACCACCTAAATCATCACTTAAATATGCATAATAAGGCGAATGCCATATCTCCTTACCCTGTTTATTATATAAAACCCAAAAATATCTCTTTCCCTCTATCAGTTTGTATACTGCAATGGGAGTTGTTGGCAGATGCCGATACATATTCAGGTAATACTCACCATCATGACCTTCTTGTGTGTAATTTAGATTGAAATCACCATAAAAGCTGGATGAGGAAAATAGCAGTAACCATGTAATAGCCAGGCAAGACGAAGATAAGATAATGAGCTTTAGCAATATCTTTTTCATAAACCACCTATATAAAATGATTTACTGTAATTTATGATTACGTATGGTTTTAGAAAAATTATACCCATCCAGTCCATGATTTGTTGGACAAAAGAAAGTATTACTACTTTCATCAGGAAAAGCCATCATATCAACCAGTGATTCCTCACCAATATAGTCAAAGTAGGATACCCTCCACAGCTCTTCTCCTTTTTTATTATATAAAACAGTGAAGTATTTATTGCCTCCCAGTATTTGCACTATAGAAATAGGTGATGTGGGCAAATGTTTATATATATTGGCATAATATTCGCCATCGTCACTCCTTACTGTTGTGTAAAGATTAAAATCTCCGTAAAAACTGGATGACGAAAACAGGCATAACCAGTAAAAAAATGCAAAATAGCATATCCCTTTTATGATTTTTATCAATTTTTTCATTATCTAAAACTCCACTACCTGATGATAGGCTGGCTAAATTCACTGCTAACCATCTATGCTGATTTCCTTATTTTTTACCGTTTACTTGATTAATTTTATCTGTTAAATCGACGGTTTCCCATCCTTCATTACTTTTATATCTTAAGAAATTGTTTTTTTTAGTAGGAACAACCAAACCACCTACCATATCACTTAAATAGGCATAATGAGGTGAATGCCATATCTCCTTGCCCTCTTTATTATATAAAACCCAAAAATATTTGTTGTATCCATCTATCAGCTTATAGACCGCAATCGGTGTTGTGGGCAGATGTTGATACATATTTAAGTAATACTCACCATCATCGCCTTCTTCTGTGTAACACAGATTAAAATCACCATAAAAGCTGGATGAGGAGAAAAAAAACAACCATATCAGCATAACTATGGTTAAAATTATAAATATTAATTTTTTAATAAATTTGCTATTTTTCTGCAAGACAGTTGTAATAAATACAGCAAAAGCATTGCCTTTCACTTTTTCTTTCCTATGGTTTGATTTCATTTTCAGACCTATCAGCACAATTATTACCATCATATTAATAATTTTGCCTTGTCTGGTTTTTCTGTTAAATCAATATAATCATATTTGTCTTTAGGAATTACATGGATAAAACCATAATTCTGCTGGTCTAAGGGGCAGTGCAGAAAATAACAAACAACCCAAAGAGCTAAAACCAGCAATAAAACCAAAGAATATTTAAGATTATTTCTTCATAATTTAACAATTCTATCCCCAGATAAAGGAGGCATCCAGAGAATATCTGAAAAAACAATAAAATCAATACCCGTATTCCTTATTTGCTGCCATTGCCTGAAATCCTTATTATATACTGGCACTGTCCATTGCATTCCCATATCATATAAAAGTTTCCACTTTTTCAGCTCATAGGCACTCATATATTGAAATGCCTGTTTTTTGCTGAGTATGCCTCTTTTATTCCAGATACCGAGAAATTCATCACCGAAAAAATCATAGCTGTCTTTGATATAAAACCCGATGGCTTCGGTAATAAAAACATCTTTGCCCTGAAATTTATCCTGATACCCTTGTGGTGCAACTTTTAAATTTGCCTTGCCTAATGCTCCGAAATAATCATCAATGGTTTCACCCAAACCCCATAGATAATCGCCTATCTTAGTTGAATTTACTACAGTAAATGCATCAATCTCTCTAACATCTTTATAATGCCTGAGAATACCATTATTTTTTACAAGCTGCTTGCGTAACTCTTCACGTCCCTTTTCACTTGCCCAGTTTTCTTTTAATTTTACAAACCCTTTTTGCACAGGTTTATATCTCAACGCCCATTCCATTTTCACAATAGAATCATTTACATGCTGTAATGGAATATTTATTGCCGATCCCGTCATATAGGTATTTTTTGTGGCTTCAGTAAAACCTTTGGCCGGCTTTCCGCTAAACCAGTGCCGCATTAGTTGCGGTGCTACTTTCCAACCCATATTGTCCATCGCGGCTGGTATCTGATCTATGGAAAAAATATCTGCATTCAGGGTAATTCTGGGCGCAGATTTCATGGTATGGGTAATCAATTCCGGCATAGTTAAATTCCTAATTTAGTCTGAATAAAATAGCTTACTTCCACCGACTCGGGCTGTGGGGTTTGTATCGACTCCAGATAGCCATCCCGGCTTGATTCACCTTCTACCAGACGTGAAGAGGTTTTGATGGCATAAGCCACACCATAGGTTTTAATATTTTCTGGCGATTGAATATAAAAGCTGCGTGAATGCGGCATGCTCTCAACAACAGGTTTGGACATTGTTTCATCAATATAACTGTCGGTAACTGTTGGAATAAAACGTGCATTACATGGGCAGGTACTGATGCTGCTGATTGAGCCGGCTAATTTTCTAGCGGGACTAAACATATTGCTTACACCACCTGATATGCGATAGGTTCCGCTATGTTGTCCACAGGTAACCTTATCTCCTTCCCAGGCTGCGGCAATACCATGCCATAAAATCATACTGTCGCCACTGATTATTTCGCCACCACAAGTAGTGCGATCCCCAACCCTTAAAAAATATCCTTTAGCCACTTCTTCCCTCTAATAATAGTTAAGTATAAAATTTGACCATATAAGCTATGGTTTTGTAAGGTAATCAGATAAATTAATTCTTTATGACTGCAATATGTGCTTCGTATTGATTGCCTGTTATTCCTTGACTACTGCTATTGCCTGCTGTCTCTTGTCTGGAATAAATATAGCTACAATACCAAAATATTAATTTGCAATAAGTAGCATGTCAATCAATCTGTTACTATTCAGCGATACAGTTGCTTCAGATGCTAAACCGCAAGCGTTTAATATTTATCTGACTGATATTAAGTAAATTTGCATTTGCACTATGCCTGATATCGGCTATAACAGGATGCTTTATTAAAGAGCTGCAATATTTTCAGCTTGCAACAATATAATCCTGTACCCAAGACTGGCGGTGTGTATGCTGGTCTGTTTACCAGTATAGCGAAAGTGGCTTGCATTAAATTAAAGTGGTGGCTTACATTACATTTTTGTTACGGCTTTATAGCCATCATGTAGCATGACTGCATATTTATTGAGGAAATGTGCCTGAATAATATAGAGGCTTTTATATGTGCATTTTATTCCTATGGAATTATTAAATTAATTATTTATTGTATTTTCCTGAGCGTTAATTTAGCAAGCGGATACAGAAAACCGCTCCGGTTGTGCCGGAGCGGCTGGGTTGTGCAGGGCTAAGCGGGGTTTAGGCGCTTAATTCGTCGCGCAGTTTTTTGGTTACTTTCACCATCACTTCCAGTGCTGCGGTGGTTTCTGGCCAGCCTCGGGTTTTCAGGCCGCAATCCGGATTTACCCATAAACGGCGCTGGTCGATTACTTTTAGTGCTTTACGCAGCAGATGTTCTACTTCTGCTTCGGTAGGTACACGCGGACTGTGGATATCGTAAACGCCGGGGCCGATATCATTCGGATAGCTGAATTTCACAAAGGCATCCAGTAATTCCATATCGGAACGTGAGGTTTCAATAGTAATTACATCGGCATCCATGCTGGCAATGGCGGGCAGTATGTCGTTGAATTCGGAATAGCACATATGGGTGTGAATCTGGGTGCTGTCGTCGGCATCAGTTGAGGTAAGGCGGAATGATTCACATGCCCAGGCCAGATACTCATCCCATTGTGCACGTTTCAGCGGCAAGGCTTCACGAATGGCTGGCTCATCAATCTGGATAACGCGGATGCCGGCTTTTTCCAGATCCAGCACTTCGTCGTTCAGTGCCAGCGCAATTTGTTTGCATACCAGACTCAATGGTACGTCGTTACGCACAAAGCTCCATTTCATCATGGTTACGGGGCCAGTTAACATACCTTTCATCGGCCGTTTGGTCAGAGACTGTGCATAGGCAGACCAGGCAACGGTCATGGCTTTGGGGCGTGCAACATCACCAAAAATAATCGGCGGTTTAACGCAGCGGGAACCGTAGCTTTGCACCCAGCCATACTGGGTGAAGCAGTAGCCATCCAGTTGCTCACCAAAGTATTCCACCATATCGTTGCGCTCGGCTTCACCATGCACCAGTACATCGATATCCAGTTGTTCTTGCTGTTTAACACAGTAGGCAATGTCTTTTTTCATGGCGGCTTCGTAATCAGCCGCGCTCAGCTCGCCCTTTTTAAAGGCGGCACGTGCCTGACGGATTTCTTGAGTTTGTGGGAAGGAACCGATGGTTGTGGTTGGCAGCAAAGGTAGATTCATCCATGCCTGCTGTTTTTCAATCCGCTGTGCAAACGGGCTGTGGCGTTGGTCGGCATGAGCGCGCAGGCTGGCTACGCGCTCTGCAACCTTGTCATTATGAATCAGTTTGCTGGTTTTGCGTCCGGCAGCCGCCGCATCGGAAGCAGCAAGTGCTTCCTGTACGGTGTCTTTACCGTGTGCCAGTGCCTGTTTGATGATGCCCAGTTCCTGCAATTTCTGGGCAGCAAAGGCAAGCCAGTTTCTGATTTCGGGGTTAAGTTTCTCTTCTACGCTTAAATCCTGCGGACTGTGTAACAATGAACAGCTCGGGGCAATCCACAAATTGTTGCCTAGCTGGGTAGCAACTGGTGCGAGTAAATCAATCACTTCACGCAGATTGGCACGCCAGACGTTGCGTCCGTCAATCAGGCCCACAGACAGTACTTTGTTTTCCGGCCATGCGTTGGCAAATTCGGCTAGTTGTTCCGGTGCGCGTACGCAATCGATATGTACGCCGTTTACTGGCAGACTTTTGAGTAAATTAAGGTGTTCGGCAACACTGCCAAAATAAGTGCCGATAATGATACGTGTACCGGTGATGGCCAGCTCCTGATAGGTAGGTGCGAAAGCATCCAGCCATTCGCGGGCAATATCAACGGCAAGAATCGGTTCGTCAATCTGAATCCAGTCAACACCAGCATTGGCCAGTTCACGTAAAAGTTTCTGGTATTCAGGCAACAGGCGCGGCAATAATTGCAGCCGGTTATGGCCGGCATCTTTTTCTTTACCCAGCCATAATAGGGTAAGCGGGCCTACCAGAGTGGGTTTGATATCGTGACCGGTGGCTTTGGCTTCTTCTATCTGGGCAATCAGGTTGGCTGCGTTGGCTTTGAAGCTGGTATCCTGATGCCATTCTGGCACGATGTAATGGTAGTTGGTATCAAACCATTTGGTCATTTCCATGGCTACCTGAGTGGCATTACCGCGTGCCAGTTCGAAATACTGGCTTAGTGTGAGCTTGGCTGCATCAAAACCGAAGCGTGCGGGAATGGCTCCGAGTGCACACAGGGTATCCAGTACGTGGTCGTAATAGGAAAAATCACCTACAGGCAGCAAGTCTGCGCCGGCAGCAATCTGGGTAGCCCAGTTTTTCTGGCGGATATCGGCGGCAGTCTGGCGCAGCTCGGCTTCACTTTTATTACCTTTCCAGAAGGCTTCAACCGCAAATTTTAGTTCGCGTTTGGCGCCAACACGTGGGTAACCAGACAGATGGAATGTATTCATATTTATTTCTCCCTATGCGATGATGAATTTCAATAATTATCAGTGTGCGTGAGTTATAACATGACGACAAGCGATAAATTTTGCGGTTACGTATGAATATTTTTAATACTGTATTTCAGTACAATGCAATGCGAGAGTATGATATGGTACGTAGGTGTTTAGTCTGGAAACAGATAAGTGGCTACCAGCAAGATGATAATTATGTTAGCCATATAATTTTTGTTTATAAACAGCGCGGCTGTTTATGAATTTTTTAACTTGTGTCCGTAGTTAAAATGCTAATCAAGGGTGGAAAATATGGAGTCGATTATTGAACTGCGTCATTTACGCACTTTGCTGGCTCTGGAAGAAACCGGTAGTGTATCAATGGCTGCCAAACGGGTTTTTTTGACCCAGTCTGCGCTGTCACATCAAATTCGTGTTCTGGAACAATTTTATGGTACACCGCTGTTTGAACGTAAGTCCAACCCAATTCACTTTACGCCGGTTGGTGTGCGTCTGTTGCAGCTGGCACGCGAAATTACGCCACTGGTAACGGTAGCCGAGCTGGATATGGCGCAGATTATTGAGGGGGAAGCAGGGGAGCTGCGCGTGGCAGTGGAATGTCACACCTGTTTTGACTGGCTGATGCCGGCCATGGATGCTTTCCGGCCGCTGTGGCCAAAAGTGGAGCTGGATATTGTGTCCGGCTTTCAGGCAGACCCAGTGGGGCTGTTGCTGACTCATCGGGCTGATCTGGCGATTGTGTCTGAATATGCGCCGCAGCCGGGAATTATTTTTCAACCGCTGTTTGCTTATGAAATGGTGGGTATTTGTGCCAAGGATCATCCGCTGGCCGCTAAAAGCGTATGGCAAGCACAGGATTTTGTAGATGAAACACTTATCACTTATCCGGTACCAGACGATATGCTGGATTTACTGCGCAAGGTATTAAAACCCGCTGGTGTGCAGCCCGCGCGCCGCAATAGTGAGTTAACCATTGCCATTATCCAACTGGTATCAAGCCGGCGTGGTATTGCCGCCTTGCCTTACTGGACGGTAATGCCCTATCTGGAAAAGGGCTATGTGGTTGCGCGGCAGATTGGCGATAAACCGCTGCAAAGTGAGCTATATGCAGCCATACGCGAATCTGATGGTAATAAAAGCTATCTGGATAATTTCTGCCAGATTGTACGCGAACGCAGTTTTGCCGATTTACCGGGGCTTAGCCCGCTCAGTACACCAGATTAATCTGTACTGGCAACTCTGGCTGGTACAAAAAGGAGCAGGATGGATTATCAGAAACTGGCTGCATCGTTGCTACAGGCGTACGAACAGCAGCAGCCATTAAGCATGCTCAACTATACCGAAAGTGTACGTGATATAAATGATGCCTATCAGATACAGCATATGTTTACTGCTGGCAAGACTACGCCTTTGGGCGGCTATAAAATTTCTCTGACCAATAAAATTACCCAGATGCTGCTCCGCATGGAGGAACCATTGTATGGGCAGCTAGAACAGCGCCAGATATTGCGTGCACCGGCCACGCTGTCGCTGACACAGATGAATGCGCCACTGATTGAAGCTGAGCTGGGTTTTATTGCCAAAACTGATTTAAGCTACGGCATAAGCGACGCGGATTTGTTAAAGCGTGTCTGGGTAACCGGCTGTATGGAGATTCCCGACTCTCGCTTTGCACACTGGTTTCCGGCGCTGAATAAATATCTGATTGTAGCTGATGGTGCAGTAGGTGGTTATATTGTCTATGGTGACCGTATCGACGGCCATGATTTACAGGTAGATGCACTGAGCAATATTCAGGTTGAGCTCACTCTGGATAACCAGACAGTGATCACTGCTCAGGCCAGCGCGGTAATGGACAATCCATTGTATGCTTTGCAATGGTTACTGAAAAAGCTGGCTGAGCATGGCCTGAGTTTACATGCAGGCGAGGTGGTATCTTCCGGTGCCTTTTTTCTGACCCATAAGCTGGTGGCAGGGGAATACAGTGCTCATTTTACTGGCGCTATCAACCAGAGTTTAACCCTGCATGTATTGCCCTGATTCGGCTTAGTACGCTCAAACAGCAGAGTAAACTTTATTATTCAGTTATTTAAATATTCACACCATAGGCTATAGGCATATTTTTCACAGCGATTTTTCAGCCTTAATCAGCTACAATAAGCACTATGGAAATTTTATCTTCTGCCGGTCTGCTGGCCGGCCTTAATAGTGAACAGTTAGCTGCCGTAACTTGGCCCGCGCAACCTGCGCTGGTGCTGGCAGGGGCTGGAAGTGGTAAAACCCGGGTTTTGACTACCCGTATTGCTTGGTTGTTGCATACTGGTCAGGCCAGTGTACACAGTATTCTGGCCGTAACCTTTACCAATAAAGCGGCCAAGGAAATGCAATTGCGCCTGAGTGCGCTATTGCCATTTTCAGTACGCGCAATGTGGCTGGGTACTTTTCATGGCCTGTGCCATCGCTTTTTGCGCCTGCACTATCAGGAAGCCGGCCTGCCGAAAACATTCCAGATACTTGATATTGGCGACCAGCTGGCTGTAGTAAAGCGTTTGCTCAAACAGCTGAATATTGCCGATGAAGTCATTGCGCCACGCAGTTTGCAGGGATTTATTAATGCACAAAAAGAAAATGGCCTGCGTGCTTCCCAGTTGACGGCAGGCGACCCGCATGAACGGCTGATGATTGAATGCTATGCTGCTTACGATAGCCTGTGCCAGAATGAAGGCGTAGTGGATTTTGCTGAGCTGATGTTGCGCAGTTATGAAATTCTGCAAAGCAATGAAGTGCTGCGCAGCCACTACCAGAACCGCTTTAATCATGTTCTGATTGATGAATTTCAGGATACAAACAAATTACAGTATGCCTGGTTAAAACTGCTTGCCGGAGAACATGCGGCGGTTTTTGCCGTCGGCGACGATGATCAGAGTATTTACCGCTTTCGCGGCGCCGAAGTCGCGAATATGACGCGTTTTCTGCACGAATTCGGTGTAAGCGAACCTATCCGGCTGGAGCAGAATTACCGCTCCGTAGGCAATATCCTTACCGCAGCCAATGCCGTGATTGCGCATAATGCCAGCCGTCTGGGTAAAAATCTGCGTACAGAAGCAGGTAGTGGTGAAAAAATCCGCGTACTTCAGGCAATCAATGATATAGAAGAAGCTCAGTTTGTGGTTGATGAAGTCAGGGCTTTGCACCGTGAAGGGCTGAATTACATGCAGATGGCGGTGCTCTATCGCAGTAATGCCCAATCCCGTGTGCTGGAACAGGCTCTGTTTCGCGCCGGCATACCCTACAAAATTTATGGCGGTTTACGCTTTTATGAGCGTCAGGAAATCAAGCATGCACTGGCTTATCTGCGGCTGGCGGTCAATCCCAATGATGATAATGCATTATTGCGGGTAATCAATGTACCCGCACGCGGTATCGGCGCACGCAGCATTGAAAATATACAGGCAGCAGCTAATGAAACCGGTATTTCACTGTGGCAGGCCGCCACCAGTCTGGCCGCCAAGAACAGTAAAATTGCTGCTTTTGTGCACCTGATTGAAAATTTGCAGGCACAGGCTGCGCAAGTTTCCCTGCCGGAACTGATGGCCGCAGCCATTTATGATAGCGGCCTGATGGAACATTACCGCACCCAGAAAGGCGAGCAGCAGGAGCGTATCAATAATCTGGAAGAATTACTGAATGCTGCCGTAGCATTCAAGCCGCAGGAATCCGGTTTTAATCTTGAGCCAGAATATGATGAAAACGACCCGTTATTCGCCGTACTGTCCTTTTTAAGCACAGCCTCACTGGAAGCAGGTGAACATCAGGCCGGGCAGGGCGAAGATGCCTTGCAGTTAATGACGGTGCATGCGGCCAAAGGGCTGGAATTCGATGGTGTATTTCTCACGGGGCTGGAAGAAGGTTTGTTCCCGAGTGAATACAGCATGGCTGAGCGGGACGGGCTGGAAGAAGAACGCCGCCTGATGTATGTAGCCATTACCAGAGCACGCAAACGCCTGTATTTAACCATGGCGGAACAGCGCCTGTTACACGGGCAAACTCACTTTGCCCTGCCATCACGCTTTGTGGATGAAATACCTGAGGCAGTGCTGCAATATCTGTCAGCACATAAAAATTCTCTGGTAAGCAGACAACAGACGACACAGCGCACCAATCCGTTTCACAGTCGCAGTAAACTGGCAGAAACACCAGCCAGTACTGATTTTGACGGCTTCCAGCTCGGACAGAATGTTCACCATGAACGTTTTGGTACTGGCGTGATTATAGACGCTACCCACAAGGCTGAAGGCGCACGTCTGACCATTAACTTCGGCAAACAGGGGATTAAAGAGCTGGATACCGTATTTGCCAAAAGCAAACTAACCATTATTTCTTAAACCGTTGCTCAGGTAACAGCTGGTAAGCAAACAGGCCTGAGAGGAGACAGATAATGCAACAATATGACCGTAACAATATATTTGCGCGGATTATCCGCGGCGAAATTCCCTGCCATAAAGTCTATGAAGACACACAGACACTGGCCTTTATGGACGTGATGCCACAGGCACGCGGCCATGTACTGGTGATTCCGAAATGCGAAGCAGTCGAGTTAACCGATATGCCGCAAGACTATCTCATTGCGGTATTCAGTGCAGCCAAGAAAATCATTGGTGCACAGCGTAAAGTTTTACACCGCGATGGCGTTGTTCAATTACAGCTATCTGGTGAGCAGGCTGGCCAATCTGTATTTCATTATCATATCCATTTAATTCCCGGTCATATTCATGAATTAGGAAAACACGAGAGTGTGGCTGCTGATCAGGCAGAACTGGCACAGCTGGCAGCACAATTACGCGCCGAGCTGGCCTGAGCTACCACTTTGACTGATAATTTATCCACAGCCTTATCCACAGATAAGCAATAAAATAAACAGTACCCTCTACGCTATACCCATTGTTTTATAAGGGATTAAGCATACATGCTGAATTTTATTCAGCCAAAAACATTAAATTTGTCCACAACAAATTATCTATTGTGCCAAATCATCCACATCGCTCCTGTACCACTCAGGTAGAGGAGCGATAATTTATTTCCCAATCTATATCGGGCTATGCTCATCAGTAGATTGCAGCTTAAATAGCTTTGCTATTTCATACCAGCCACATCCTGCGTATTTAGCAAACTTTAAACAGTCCAAACTTGGGCTTACCCTTTTCCTCAACAATAAAGCGACAAACCATCCTCAGTAGCCAGTACCATCAAGCTTGAGCGTTAAACTGCTTATGTCTTTTCTGTGCATAACAAAATCCCGCTGATTACCTACAATCAGCGGGATTTACACAGCATAACCAGTATTAACGTGTTACATATCTGGAATAAACACGCCTGAATTATGCTGTTTCAAGTATTTATTCAAACAAGTCGCGCAGCTTGTCCATGAAGGATTTCTGTCGCGGCGTTTGCGCCCGATCCATACCAGTAGAGATTTTTTCAAACTCTTCCAGCAGTTCGCGCTGACGCTCGGTCAGATTTACCGGTGTTTCTACCACAATATGACAATATAAATCGCCTACCGCAGCAGAACGCACGGATTTAATTCCTTTACCCCGCACGCGCATACGGCGGCCGGTTTGTGTTTCCTTCGGAATATTCAGTTTTACCTTACCATCCAACGTTGGCACTTCAACCTCACCGCCAAGTGCTGCTGTGGTAAAGCTGATGGGCAATTCACAGTGCAAATCCATGCCGTCACGCTCAAATACCTGATGCGGACGTACATTCACCATCACATATAAATCACCTGCCGGTGCACCATGCTTACCCGGCTCACCTTCGCCGCTTAGCCGGATACGCTGGCCATCATCAATACCGGCCGGAATGGAAACCTCAACCGTCTTGCGTGTTTTTACCAGCCCTTCGCCATGACATTTAACACACGGGTCTTTAATCTGCTTGCCACTGCCGCGACAGGTAGGGCAGGTTTGCTGCAACTGGAAAATGGCCTGTCGTACATGCACCACCCCGCTACCGCCACACATGCCACAGGTAGTGGCAGAAGTACCGGCCTTGGCACCACTGCCATGACAGACATCACATTCTTCATGCGTAGGAATAGTGATTTTTTTCTTGATACCGCGTGCCGCTTCTTCCAGACTGATTTCCACATGATATTGTAAATCAGCACCCTGATGATTCTGCTGCCGTCCGCCAGCACTGCCGCCAAACATCTGGCTGAAAATATCACCAAAATCAAAGCCACCGGAAAAACCACCGCCACCAGCGCCCATATTGCCATCTACGCCGGCATGGCCAAACTGGTCATACGCAGCACGTTTTTGCGCATCAGACAATACTTCATAAGCACGCTGAATTTCCTTGAATTTCTCTTCAGCGCCCTTATCGCCCTGATTACGGTCGGGATGGTATTTCATGGCCAGCTTGCGATAAGCTTTTTTGATTTCCTCATCCCCTGCAGTACGGGTTACACCCAGCACTTCATAAAAATCTACTTCAGTCATAATTTTATTCCAAATGTTTGCAGGCAACCTGTTCCTGTACAGCAGGCTGCCTGAAAAGCAAAACCGGATAATAGAAATGCAACCCATATATGGGCTGCATGTATAAAAACAAGGTTTTAAGCGAAACTTATTTCTAAATGTAGCAACACGGGCAACCGGCCAACTTACTTAATACACAGACAAACAACACAAAGGATACAACAGTATATTTATCCGGCCAGCAAAACAGCGCATCAATTCATAACCAGCCAGCCGCCAATCGTAAAATCTTTCCTAATAATTCACCCACACAATCAGCCACCAGCTACCGGCACCAGAACATTGACATAATTAAGCCCGACATTTACCTGCTCCAGATCAATTCCGGTTATCGCCACCTTCATCTGGCATTTGGGCATGGCATCAATCGGCACGCCAGTAACACGGCTAACCAGAGGCAGCCCCTCAATGCGTACCAAATCATCACGTATTAACTGGGCAGTCAGTTCCTGCAACTGTTCCTGCTGGATATATATCAGGCTCCAGTACGCTTCCATATGACGCTGGAAATCATTATAAGCAGTGTAAGCCGATTCAAAATCACGCAGCACCGCAAACAGCATGGCATCCTGTGGTTCAAAGCGGGATGGGGCGTCCTGGTCAAGTAAACTGATTAATTGCTTCTGGTTGATATAATCAGTAGCACGCCGTAACGGCGAAGTAAACCAGGCATAATGTTTCAGACCCAAACCAATATGTGGCTCAGACTGGGTACTCATACGCACCCTGCCGGTTGGCTGCACCCGGAACAGACCAGCCATACCCGCCTCATCCAGCATTTGTGCCCAGGTACTGTTGGCAAAAATCATCAGCTCACTTACCAGCGTATCAATCGGGGCACCACGTTCCCGTACACTGATGCGCACTTTGTTTTCTGTTTCCAGCTTAATCCCATAATCGTATTGGGGTAAGCGTTCGGGATCATATTTACCCCGTGCCTGCATTCTGGCTATGGCAAAATCATACAACCAGTTCATTTCATGCTGATGAGCAAAAACTTCGGTGTCACCGCGCGCCTGCTGGGGCTGAAATGCCTGCTCAATATTTTCAATACGTAAATTACAGTCTATATAAACCGATTCAATCCGCGATTCACAGTGCACAATCTCAAACTGCGGATTAACTTCAGCATACAGACTCACTGCCGGCCGTGCAGCACCTTCATCCAGACTGAAAGCAGCTATCCAATTATCCGGCAGCATCGTGATTTTACCACCGGGATAATACACCGTACTCTGGCGTTCAAATATCAGCTTCTCCAGCGGAGATTCAGCAGTAATAGCCAGCGCAGGAGCAGCAATATGAATACCGACCAGTTTGTTACCATTGGGCAGGTCGCGCACACTGAATGCATCATCTACCTCACTGGTTTCAATATCATCAATAGAAAATGCCTGCACTGCTGTATCAGCAGCAGGCAGGTTGTGGATAATTGGCACTGCATAATCGCCACAGTCCACGCCCTTAGGAAACTGGGTTAGCAAAAAGCCATCAAGAAAATATTCAGGCAGGGGTGGCACAGCGCCAACACTCTGGAGCAGGGCAAAGCGTGATGTTTTTTTCTGTTCAGCAGCTTTTATCACCGCCTTGTAGCTCTGGCTCTGTTTGTCTGGCGCATGCAGAATCATTTTGGCATCAGCAGCAATAGCGGCAGGCAGGCTGCCAGCCAGCAACTCCTGTATCCAGCTATTCATTTGCGCTTCCTGCTGTTTACGCCGTTCAATCGCCGCCAGAGCCTGCTGTAAGGTTTCTGCCGGTGCAGCCTTAAATACCCCTTTATTTTTCTTGTAAAAATACATGGGTGCGGCATACAGAGCCATTAATGTGGCCGCCAGCTCAACATTCCCGCTGTTGCTGCCAAAATATTCCGTAGCTGCACTGGCTGCGGTAAATTCAGCTTCACTACCCACCGCTTCCCACAGAAGACTGATATCAATACCCGCAGCAGCATCGGCGGCCTGCTGTAAAAACTGTGCAGCATCGCTGTCAAATGCCAGAAAAACATGACTGGCCTTGATTTTTGCCCGTTTACCGTGCTGTGTATTAACCAGAAAAGTAGCATCGTTTTTCTGCACTACCTCTGCTACTTTAAACTGACCTGACTCCTCATAAAAAATATGTTTACCCATAACGCCTACTTAAACCAAAGAAACTACCCAAGTAACCTGTAAAACAGTTTGAAAAACCACCAATTATTCGATTATAAACGAATGTACAGCATTTCAAGTTTTACGCTGGAACTACCATTGTGCTTCCATACAGCCATGCCAGTACAAATAGTTCACTATTACTTCCCCTCTGGTTTTTCTGTTCTCCATATGTCAACCATTAAAACATACAAATTAAATAATTCTATGTTTTAATTTTTTAATAAAACTATCACTCAAAGTTAGCACAACATAATTATGCTTTAAACAATATTATGCTTTAAAACCAGATAAATAAACAGTAAAAACTCTTCTTATCTGATACCATTCATAATAGTAAGCAAAAATTTATACCATGCCAAACAAATAACCAACCAAACATCATCAATAAAATGATAAAGTACACAAGCAGACATGTCCGCAAACCAGACCATTGTGCTAAATTTATGCTGTTAATATAAGCTGTAGAGAACCAAATTTTACCAGCTTTTAGCTATCAGGCCTGTTTGATATTTCCACAACCATCGCATCATCCGCAATCAGCATCTGAAAAAATTAATTACATTGAAATAAACTTCAATATTACAATAGTATTTTAAATAAAACTATTAATATTCAAAAAATAAAATATTAATTAAATAAAATTAATCATTTAAATAAGCAAAGCTTCTGAAGAAAATACCTGTGCCAATTTAGTTATACATCTGAAAACCATTAACAAAAGTATCATTAGGATTCTTAATGTTTATACTCATGCATATAGACACCAGCCCTATTTCCGCAGAAACAGTCCGATAACATACCAGCCAGCAGCTTACCTAAACCGATAAGCTACCATCTCATCTCACAGATATCCACAGCAACAGCAACAGCAACAGCGTGAGTGTTACAATAGCCATAAATTCGCGTAAAGAGCCACGATATGAAGAAAATAACGCCCAAAAGCTATGAAGAAGCCATCCAGCAACTGGAAAAAATTACCGAATCCATGCAAAACAACGACTTGCCTTTAGAAGAATCACTGGCAGCCTATGAATATGGTCAGGAACTGGTGCAATACTGCCAACAGAAACTGGCTGAAGTAGAACAAAAACTACAGCTACTGGATCACGGTGAATTAAAGGAGCTTAAACTTGAAGCAGAGGAGTGATTTTACCGGCTGGCAAAAACAGGCACAAACACATGCCGAACAAACCCTAACCCGACTATTACCACCAGCCACACAGCTTCCTGCCCCACTGATTGAAGCCATGCGCTATGCCACACTGGATGGCGGCAAACGTTTGCGCCCGATGCTGGTATTGGCTGCTGCCGAGCTGGGCAATGCCATCACAGAAGCAGTGGATTATGCTCTGGCCGCAGTCGAATGCATTCATATTTATTCACTCGTGCACGACGACATGCCGGAAATGGATAACGACAGCCTACGCCACGGCAAAGCCGCCTGCCACATACAATACACACCGGCAACAGCCTTACTGGTTGGCGACGCCCTGCAAAGCATGGCTTTCAGCCTGCTGAGCCGGCCAACCAGCCTTGAAGCCACCCGCCAGCTACGCATGATACAGACACTGGCGCAGGCCGCTGGCTGTAATGGCATGGCTGGCGGACAGGCCATTGATCTGGCTCATGTGGGTCTCAGCCTGAATCAAACCGAACTCGAGCACATGCACCAGTTGAAAACCAGCGCACTGATTCGGGCAGCCGTCACACTGGGCGGTCTTTGCTGTCCGGACATCAACCAGCAGGCACTGACAGCACTCGACAGTTATGCCACCCATCTGGGACTGGCCTTTCAGGTTATTGATGATGTTCTGGATTATGAACAGGATAGTGACATCCTGGGCAAAACCGCCGGTAAAGATGCTCAGGCCAACAAACCCACCTACGTTAGCCTGATGGGGCTGGCTACCGCACGCCGGTATGCCGAAAATCTGGTACAAAAAGCCATTGATGCGCTGGCTGATTTTGACCAGCGTGCAGCTCATCTGCGTGCACTCGCCCAATTTGTTGTTGCCCGCAATCACTAAAGTCGCACCATGCGTGATGTGAACAACCATAGCAGTGCAATACCCGTTCTGCTGTTGCAGCTACCAGTACGGATATTCAGATATCAGCCAGTAGCCGGAATAACTAACGCAGCCGCTTACCGGATACCCAGTCAATAATCTGGCTGGGCTGTTTGCGCCCGCCAGTGCGCCCACCTACAATCATCACCTGACGCCCGAACTGGCGTCTGACTTCCCGTTCTGTACCACAGGCTTTTTTTCCGGCTCGATTACATGAAGTAGACACTAGCGCCGTACCGACAGCCCGGCACAAAAAGCGCGCTGTTGCCAGATCAGGAATGCGTACCGCCAGCGTTTGCCGGCCTCGCCCGCGTAACACTGGCAACACCCGCTGCCGTACCGGTAACAGCAAGGTTTTAGCAGCCGGCCATTGCTGACTGACGGCCGCCACTTCGGTGGCAGACAATGGTGCCAGCAAAGATTGCAGTTGCGCAAAATCAGCAGCAATAACAATCAGGCCTTTATGTTGCGGCCGTTTCTTCAGCGCAATCAGCTTACGCAGCGCCGGCGCATAAGCGGGCAGACAACCAAGTCCATAACTGCCTTCCGCCGGATAAGCAATCAGGCCGCCACGATGCAGATGGGCGCGCAGACGATGTAAAAACCGGCCGGCCGGCCGGACAGGATGGCGCATAGATATTCAGAGAAATAAACCAAACTATTATAATAGCAGTGCAGAATCAACCAGACTACTCATGCCCCCAGATACTGCATTCAATCGCCAGAGGCTACCATGATTACTGATGAACAACTATTGCGTTACAGCCGTCATATTTTACTGGATAAACTGGATATTGCCGGACAGGAAGCCATTCTTGCCGCGCGGGCACTGGTGATTGGTGCCGGCGGCCTGGCACATCCGGCACTCACGTATCTGGTGTCCAGCGGAGTAGGGCACATCACCGTTGTGGATAACGACAGCATCGAAATCAGCAACTTACAACGCCAGTACTGGTTTAGTGATCGGGATATCGGTGAGGCAAAAGCCCGTGTATTGTGCCAGCTACTACAGGCACATCACCCGCAGGCTCAATTACAGTCGGTTGTGGCCAGAGCAGATGCCAGCCTGTTACAACAACTGGTGCAACATGCCGACATTATTCTGGATTGTACCGACAATTTTGCCAGCCGCCGTCTGATTAATCAGGCCTGCTTCAATGCGCGCAAACCACTGGTTTCAGCCTCAGCCTTAGTATTTGCCGGCCAATTGGCCGTATATGATTTCCGCAACGGCCACGGCCCCTGTTATCAGTGTCTGTTTGAAGAAGAAATGAATGATGAAGGCGCCAGTTGTGCCAAAAACGGCGTTTTTGCTCCGTTACTGGGCATAATGGGTGCGGCACAGGCAAGTGAAGCATTGCAGGTAATCGCTGGTATTCATCCTGTAGGCTGCTGGTTACACTGTTTTGACGCTCATCGCTTTCAGTGGCAACGTTTGCAGCTAGCGGCCAATCCGGACTGCCCTGTATGTGGACAAACAGCCTTATCCACAAAATCCTGTGGATAAGGTTGTGTATATCTGTATTATTTCTGAAAATCAGACAGCTTGCGATCCTGTCCAGCTTTCCAGCCGGATACAGTAATCACCAGTGCGGCAAACAGCATTAACCATAATGCAGGAAACCATGAATGAATGATATCGTGCAAAGCACCCATTAATACCGGCCCCACCGACGCAAACAGATAACCACAGGTTTGTGCCATTCCGGATAACAGTACTCCCTCAGTAACACTACCGCTGCGCAGACTGAAAAACATCATACTCAGACAAAAAGCCCCACTGATTCCCAGCCCCAGCAGCAATACCGCTGGTAAATAGCAACTGCGCCACGGCGACATCAGCAATAATACCGACAATATCAACGCCACCCCGCACATCGCACCAATCCAGTGCTGCTGTTTTAATCTGGCTGCATAAATCGGTATCAGCAAATTAGTTGGTACCATCACCAGCTGCATCAATCCAAGCCAGCCACCGGCTTCTGTTGCAGACACCCCGGCTTTGGCCACAATCTGCGGCAGCCAGCTAACCGTTGAATAAAATAGAAATGACTGAAACCCCATAAACAGGGTTACCTGCCAGGCCAGCGGATTACGCCACAAATGTACCGTTACCGGCCGCGAACGGACAGCAGCTCTGGGAATGGCATTGGCGGCCTTAAACGGCAGCCACCAGATAACCATTGCCACCAGTGCCGGCAGCACCCAGATTACCAGCGCACCGCGCCAGCCCCACAGATTATCGTGAGCCAGCGGCGCACTCAAAGCAGAGCCTGCTGCCCCGCCAACATTCATAGCCAGTGCATATAAGGCCGTAACCAGCCCCATTTTTAATGGAAAATACTGTTTTACCATGCTGGGAATCAGCACATTCCCTACCGCAATGGCACAGCTAAGCAAAGCCGTACCGGTGAGCAGTAGAAACAGCCCCCCGCCACAACGCAGCACCAGCCCCAGAGTTAAGACCCACAGAGCAAAAAATATCATTTGCTCCGCGCCCAGCCGTGCTGCCATTCTGGGGATAAAAATAGAAAACAGACCAAATGTCAGCAACGGTACTGTAGTCAGCAGCCCGGCCAGCGTACTGCTAATCTGGAGCTGGAGCTGAATATTCTGCAACAAAGGCCCCACACCAGTCAGAGGCCCACGCAAAACCAAGGCCAGCGCCAGAATCGCCACAAAAAGACTTAGTAGATGCTGTGTTTTCGATACAGCCGAATCTGTTTTCATTACTTCACCAAATTACCGTTACCCTTAATCCTACAGATTAAGACTGAAGAAACCATTTAATTTTGCGGCCATCGTTGCAATAAGGCATGGCCGCATTCCAGACCCGCTGCATAACTATAACGCAAACGACCGGCATCGCGACACAGGCGTCCGGCCATTTTGCTATCATTTGGGGGATTAATTTCAATAATATAGCGACAGTTTTCAGGCTGCCGCATCCATGCCAGCGTAGCATTATAATGTTTTACCCGCTGACGTAACGCCTGTGCAAACCCACCGGCAGGTAAGCGCCGTGCCAGCAAAGCATCACTCAGGCCACCATTCTTAATATAATCATACGTACGGGTGCGAATAACCACCACACGGCCGATATTCGGCTGCGACAGCGCCCACTGTACCGGCAGGGCATCTGCCACGCCGCCGTCATAATAACATTCACTACCGATTTGTACTGGCTTGCGGATAATAAAGGGAATTGAGCTGGAAGCACGCAACACGTCCAGAAAAGATTCGGGTTGGGCGACAGCATATTGTGGCAGACCACTAACTGCATTACTCAGCACAATCCGGAAATCACGCTGCTGTGCAAACATGCGCTCACAATCCAGCGGATTTTCCTGCTGTACAACCCGCCATAACCAGTCGATATCCATCAGATCACCACCGCGGATAAAGCGTGACCAGCGAATAAATTCCGGCCGGCACGACTGATCCAGCAGAACAGCCAGATTGCGACCCTCTTGTCCGGCCAGATAGCTGGCAATGGTACTGGCTCCGGAAGACACCCCAACCAGCAAAGTAAATGGATTAAATTCTGCCTGCAAAAAAGCATCAGTAACCCCGCTACTGAATGCAGCGCGCATCCCTCCGCCTTCCACAACCAGCGCAGTCTGCGTTCTGGCTGGTTCCTGCTCAGTATCAGGCATTATTTACCATTTCCATTCTTATGTAATGTTAAATTAATATTATTAAATATATAATACTAGCCGCATTAAATCAATGAAGCTTCCAGCAGGTAGTTTCACCTCAGCGTTCTGCTGCCTGCAAGCACCTAAGCCTGCCCGTTTACACATCTGCCAGTAAAACAATCAGCATACCATTTAAACATACTCCTCTGGCAGCATTATTCTGTCTATCCGGCGAGTAAACACCCACAATAATGACAGCCTGCACCAGATTAGCTGCATTTTTATACAGCCTCCACGGTACAAGCAAAACTGTTCTGCCATAAGTAGTAAAAAATAAAGACAATAGCTTGTATATCGTCACAAGCCCTTTGATTGAAGAAAACCGGCACAGTTAACTGAAAATTTCCAGCGCCACAGTCAGAACAGCCCAGCATATCAAGTACAAACCGAGCAAAGCCTGTAAACAATTCTGCTGTTATCCAGTTAATAAGATTGTTATCTGGGATACTTATAGCAGACAGGACAGCTACCCCCCGCAACCGGCTAAAACAGCAGTCTAGCAGGTAAAAATCAGCCAAGCCGGTTAACTCTTCTCTTCACTAGCCGCAGCAACCCAATATGCTCAAGCCATTAATTCAGCCAGACTACGCAGGTGCAAATTAGCTAAAGCAAATATTTCACACCAAAATCATTCGCACTTTAGCGTATTGCCAAGCCATAAAAAACTTCCGGATTCAGAAGAAATCCGGAAGTTACTTTAGCTATGCAGCAAAATGGTTTAGTTACTGCTCCATTTGAAGCCTACACCACCATTAAAGCCAACTTCTTTGCCGGTGGTGGAAACACCTGCACCCCAGCCAATATTACCGCTATTGCTGATTGCCTTATAGTTGGCACCTACAGCAGTATAGCCACGGTAAGTACCTACACCTACACCAACAGCCTGTTCACCAGCATTCAGAGATGGCAGATAAGCACCGGATAATGCCATGGCCAGAGCAGTACCTGAATAAGCACGACGTTCCGTACGCTGTAAACGTTCATTTACTCTATTCACATACTTATTGATGTTATCAATCTTATTATTAACACCTTTAAGCTGAGCCACATTCACAGCATCCGAATCGTCAAAACCCGCAGCAACACCGGTTATCTGACGATATTTTGGCTTATCACCATTTGGATCACCCACAGATACCGCGCCAGCAGTACTTGTCGTTTTACGGATGGCATCTTCCTGCTCCTCGGTTGCCGTTCCCGGTATATAACCTACTATTCCGGCTTTCTTGTCCGCTATTGAACCCGCTCCCAGAGCAATACCTCCAGTCTCCGTTACCTGTGCGCCGCTACCCAGTGCTATACCATTTTCCACCGATGCGGTTGCACCTGCACCTATCGCAATCGCCGAAGTACTAACGGCAGCCGCTCCTCCGCCTACTGCTATCGAATTAGCATGCGATGCCATTGCCGGGGCTCTATCTGTCGAACCGAAGCGGGCATACATCGTACCATTATTCTGCATATTTTCCAGTACTTTAGCCACATCATTTACTATCTCTTTGCTACCATCTGGCTTAGTAATTTCATAGTCATGCAAAGCAACTTTGTTTTCAGACGGATTGTACGAAGCACCCAGACCTGATGTTATGGAGGAAATTTGGTTGCTCAGTGCAGTTGACAGACTGTTCAGCGCCTCTTGTGAAATACCGCTGTCTGTGGGCAAGTTATCTACTCTTGTAGACAGATTAGCCAGATCGTTTTTCACAGATGACAACTGACCAAAATTGACTGCATCGGTAGTTTCCTGACCATCCCCCACATTGGTAATCCGCTGTGCCACCACTTCACCATTAATATTACGGCTGGCATCATAAGCTTGCAGCGAATTATTCCACTGCAATGCATTTACCTGCAGGCTAGAAATACTGCTACTAATCCCACCTATTTGCAGCACATTGTTTATCGAAGACAAACTGCTTGAAGTTGCGGTAGACAAACTAGCCAGATCACTTTTCACAGTAAACAACTGTCCACCTGTTACTGCATCATGCGAATGCTCACTAATATCGCCATCGGCCACATTAATAATCTTGCCAGGCTCAGAAGCACGAGTGAGGCTGCCTGGTTTGCTGGCATCAAATGCGCCTTCACCTCCATTATACTCACTATTCCATCTCAGGCTGTTCTGGCTGTCCTCTTGCAATTTAGCCACATTGTTGTGCATTTCCACATAACCGGTAGACAGACTGTCTATGCGGGTATTGGTATCGCTCACCAGATTATTCAGACTATCATTTGTTGTACTCAGGCTCTCTAACAGACCTGAGTATCCGCTAGACAGGGAGTTAGTGATGTTAGTGATGTTACCGATTTCAGCAGTCATTGCCGTTGAAACTGCTGTCGACAAACTGTTGACGCTGGATGAGGTAGAGCTGGACAGAGTTGAGAGCTGGCCAAAATTAACCGCATCGGTAGCTTCCTGGCCGGCAGCCACATTGGTAATCCGCTGTGCCACAGCTTCACCATTAATATTATGGCTGGCATCATAAGCCTTCAGCGAATTATTCCACTGCATTGCATTCTGCTGTAATGCCGTCAGGTTCTGATTAGTACTACCCAGACTGTCATTCAGATTGGACGACAGACTGCTCAGACTAGATGAGGTCGCCGTTGACAAGCTGTGCATCTGCATACCGTTGATGGCATCAGTTGAAGTTTCACTGATTGCGCCATTGGCAATACCGGTTAGTTGCTGAGATTTGCCTCCACGGGTTGCATCAAAGGCACCCTCAGTACCACTGTTACTGTTCCATTGCAATGCATTGCCCTGCAATGCAACCACATTGCTCTCAACTGTGTTCAGCTTGTTAGTTACCTTACCCAGATCGCCCATCTGGGCATCGGTAAAGGTTTGCAGACTGGTCGACAGACTGCTCAAACCTGTTGAAGTAGAGCTGGACAGGCTAAAGAGCTGGCTGCCGTTAATGGCATCAGTAGAATCTTCAGCCACAGCACCAGCGCGGACATGAGTAATAAGCTGAGCACTACTACCGCCATGGCCGGCATCATAGGCACCACTACCATTATTTAAGTCTTCATTCCACAACAGTGCATTCTGCTGCAATGACTCAATATTGGCATTGGTACTGATGAAAGACATTGATGTTGACAAACTCAGATCAGCCAGCTTCCTGTTAGTATCGCTCAACTCATTGGTCAAACCGGCCAGACTAGTATCGCTAATGTTCTGCAGTGAACTTGACAACGAATTGAGAGTAGTACTTACACTGCCAGACAAATAGCTAAGCTGGCTATTGGTGGTAAACAACTGGCCACCGGTAACTACATCACTGGATCCGGCAGTTGCATCTCCAGCCTGCACATTGGTAATGCGCTGAGCCTGCCCATTGTGGGTAGCATCATATGCTCCTAGGTCAGCATTCCATAACAATGCATTCTGTTGCAGAGACGAAAGGCTGGAGTGGGTTGCAGCCAGCTTGTTATCAAAAACTGTAGACAGACTGCCTACTGCGTTATCGGCAAAATCATTCAGAGCAGTGGATAGACTATTAATACTAGTTGATGTTGATTGGGAAAGATTATTCAGCTCGGTATTAACTGTGCTGGACAAACTGCTCAAGTTGCTATTGGTGGTAAACAACTGGCCACCAGTAACTACATCACTTGAGGTTGATAATAAATCGGCATCAGCTACATTGGTAATTTTTCCCCGCCCGTCTGTCACACCATGACTGGCATCATAGGCTTGGCCATTCCATTGTAAAGCATCCTGCTGCAAGGTTGTAATATTGCTATTAGCAGTACTCAAACCAGTAGATAAACTTTTGACCCCGTCTGCAGAAATCCCATTTAGCGAAGAAGATAAGCTAGTCAGACTTTCTTGTGTCGCGGTGGAAAGAGTATACAACTGATTACCCGTTGCAACATCGGTTGAGTTGGATGCAAGCTCTGTCTCCAGTACATTGGTAATGCGCTGATTTTCATTTTCATATTTGGCGCTGTATGCCTGATCAGCACTACTCCATTGCAAAGCAGTTTTTTGCAGGGCTGCGATATCGCCGTTACTACCATCCACAAGTGAAGACAGGCTGTTGATAATTGATGTGGAAGAATCCTGTAAAGCCGTGCTCAAGCTATGCAAACCAGTTGAAGTTGATGTAGACAATGCGCTCACAGCAGTATTGGTCTCATGTAGCTGCGCACCAATAACCACATCAGAAGAAGTTGCATCTAACGCGCCGCTGGCAACACCGGTAATTTTCCGATCACGAGCATCATATGCACCTTCACCATTATTTAGACTTTGATTCCATAACAGTGCCTGATTTTTTACTTCAGTTATTTTATTGTCATTGTCATCCAGCTTAGCAGTAATTTCAGCCAGGTTGGTTACAGTAGCTGTAGAAAGACTGTATAACTGGCCACCGTTAATCGCATCGGTTGATCCTTGAGCAATACTACCAGCCTCAACATTGGTAATTTTTTGTGGCGCATCATTATGGCTGGCATCATATGCGCCGTTTTTCCACAGCAGGGCATTACTTTGCAGGCTAGCAACATCAGTACTGATATTACTGGCCACTGTAGACAGACTGCCAATATCTGCTATATTTAAATTGTTCATCTGCTCTCGCAGAGTCTGTAGTCCGTCAGAAACTTTGGTGTCTAAAGTGGACAGACTCACATTAGTTGTATACAGCTGGCCACCATTCACAGCATCTGTGGATGCTGCTGAGCTAATATCCCCAGCAGTAACATTAATAATCTTTGCGGTTTTTGCGCCAGATGCAAGATGAGCTGCATCGTAAGCATTTTCGCCTGCATTCCATTGTAATGCATCTTCTTGCAGATGCTGAATGCTGGTAGAGGTTGACCTTTGTAACTCATCTAAAGCAATTTGAGTATCATTAATGTGTGTATCTACAGAAGTTGAAAGAGAATCCAGCTTATTACTAGTTGAAAGAATACTTGAAGAAGCAGAATTACTTAGCTCAGTTAATCTTTCGTTGACCGTACCTAAACTGGATTCTGCGGAAGTAGACAGAGAAGCAATACTATTTGATGTGGCATTACTTAAGCTTTTTAGCTGCGCCACGTTTACAGCATCAGTATCCTGCGTACCGGCTGCCAGTCCGGTAATCTGCCGGGTGTGGCCGTTAGCAGCATCGCCAATAGCCACTGCATTGGCTGTGCTTTTCCAGACGGGTGTTGCTGCTGTTTCGGCACTGACGTCAGGATTAAATCCAGCCACACCACTCCCTGTAGAAGCCACAGAACCGCTGCCCAGAGCGACACCGCCGTCAACGCTGGCCATTGCACCTTCACCCAAGGCCACACCATTAGTGGCGCTAACCTTGGTATTGTTACCCAGTGCCAGACCATTGGCAGCACTGACATTAGCACGATTACCCACTATCATGGCACCGCTAGCTTTGGCAGAAACGGTGTTGTGGTTACCCAATATTCTGATATTGTCGGCTTTATCTGTACCTGTTGAATCAGTTTCTATGGTATTGTAATTACCAAATACGCCAGTATTATTAGCTGCGATGGTGCCGTTCTGATTACCGAAAGAATAGCTTCCATCACCTGTTACTATTGTTACACCGGTAGCAGCAGTTTTCTGAGTACCATTATCCTTATCATAGCTAGTAGTTTCAACAGAGCCGCCAATAGCACCAGATGCCTTGCCGCTAACCTGATTGGCCGAACCAATACTGATACTCTGCTCGCCTGTTGCCTGTGCTGCATTACCGATAGCCACAGCTGAATGCTGTAGAGCCTGCGCCTGTACACCCAGTGCGACAGTACCATCTGCCTTGGCCTGCGACAGCAGACCAGCTGCCACACTGCCCACTCCATTAGACGAAGCTACCGAACCCAAAGCCACACTGGAAACACCAGTAGCCTCGGCACCAACACCAAAAGCAATCGAAGCACGCCCAGAAGCTAAGGCCGCCGTTCCAATAGCCATCGCGCCACCCGCCAGAGCTGTAGCATTGGTGCCGAAAGCCATTGAATAGTTACCGGTTGTAAAAGAACCACAACCAGAGGCAAAAGAATACACGCCATAAGCTACAGGCATTTTACTTTCAGCTCCGCCAGTTTTGTTCCCCTGCATGGCTGCATTATTAGCATTTGTCGCGTTACTCGTTGTACCGTAGGGATTTTTGCCCTCAAAAGCTTGGTTTTTAGCAAATCGTAAATATTCGTCTAGTGCCGTTATTTCAGTACCGGTAATAGTACGGCCAGTAACGCCTCTGCCCTGAACTTCATCTGCACCACAAGTTTTAGTTGTACCTGCAAAATCGTTTGCTCCATTAAGAATAATGGAACCATGACTTGCCAGCAAATTTCCCTGCTGGTCTTTGTAGTTGTTTTGATGTGGGCTATTATCACCCACATTACTACCACCAATAATCGCTGCATTGGCAGCATATACATGTGATGACAGTAACGACATATTCAGAAATGAAGCTATAAGACCCAGTTTAAAAAGCGCACCCAATTTGGATTTGCTGCTTACCGAGGCAGCAGCGGGCAAAGAGGAAACGGTATCAGACTTGGTTCTGCTTTTCGCTAATTCGGAAGCTGCTACCCATGTCTGGGTTGTTTCATTCCATATAGCACGATATATTTTATTCAATTGGTTACTCCTGATTAGAAATCATGCTGTCAAACAAAATTCTAGATAACTATATAAAGATATTTAGTTAAATGTTAAATTATTTTAATTTAAATCTTTTGGTAATATAACATAAATATTTGTTTGGATGTAGTAAATAAACCAGCCAATAATTATCATGGTTAATAACTAACCTTTTTATACAATTACAAACATTTGAAATATATATATTTTTTAAGATTTGTTTTTTTAGGTTTACGTATATATATGTTTATTAACTACATTGTTTAGATATTATTATTGTCTTATTAACGCCACAATTACCCGATTAATGAATGTTTATGCTGATAAAAGAATCATTCACAGGTTGACATATATTTAAATCGCAGCAGGAAATCATTTATTGTTCTGCATGATAATAAAATTTAATAACACAAATGAATATTCAAATTTTATTTAAAACCGGCTAATATGGTATCAGCTATACTTTGAAAACAGCTTTAAATGAATATTATAATGTCTATTCTGCTTATAGCTAAGCAATAATACAATTTACCACAGTATAAAAAGTAGCTGGTTTGTACCCTATCCGACTATTTTTATTCAATCTGCCAAACGCCGTAAACTGAATGCCTATCTGTCTGTTTTGAAGCATATAAAAAAATTGTGCCGGTTAATCCGGATCAGAATAATTATCAATTCGTTTAGTCAGGCATGAATTCTGCTATGATTAATATGCAAATATATTGCCGTATGAATATACTGTCAAAACAGATAGCATACGGATCAGGCCTGTCTGTAAATCAATAAATTTTCGGCCAGCTTAATAACAGATACAGCACATACCATTACTGCGCCATCTGTTTTTCAACATCAATGAGCGCTCGGCGGGACAGAGCCAGATTGGCTCTGTTGCTGTCAAGTACAGAATACAAAAACAGACTGCCAAGCTTTTTCAGTGGCCGGATAAGATGATATTGATGACCAAGGGTAATCAGTATATCTTCGATTTCATCGTTCAGCTCCAGCATCTGCATGGTTTTGATCTTTGACCGGATAACTTCGGTACTGCTGGCAGCGGCAATTTCCAGATCAATTTTATTAATAGCACTACCAGCCATCAGCATACCGTTATCATAATCAACCACTGCAGCTGCCAGCGCACCTTCTACATTGAGTAATTGGGCTACAACAGCCTGATAGTTCATTTTCTTATCCCAGAATAGTGAATATAAAGCCAGATGATATCTATCCGGCCATGCTATTTTTAATGGCGCCTGATATTATAGCATATTCTGCACCCAAATAACGCTAAGTTAGCCCTCAGGCAGCCTGGGGCAGATGGTGAAAAGCGGAGGGCAATTGCCGGTTGTGCGGAAAAGTTACCCATTCATATGTTTCAGGCTGAGCCAGTAACTTACGTAGCAGTGCATTATTTATTGCATGGCCGGATTTGTAGCCTTCAAAAGCACCGATAACCGGATGGCCTAGTGTATAAAGATCGCCGATGGCGTCCAGAATTTTATGGCGCACAAATTCATCTGGATAACGTAATCCTTCAGGATTAAGAACATCCATGTCGTCAATTACAAGCGCATTAGTCAGATTTCCCCCCAGTCCCAGATTATGGCTGCGCATCAGCTCCACTTCCTGCATAAAACCGAACGTCCGCGCCCGCGATATTTCATCCACATAAGACTGGCCAGCAAAATCAATCTGAAAAGTCTGGTTACTGCGATTAAAAACCGGGTGATCAAAAGCTATGGTTAAAGTAACCCGAAAGCCCTCATACGGCGTAAATTTTACCCATTTGTCTCCTTCAGCAAGCATCACTGGCTGTTTTATCCGTAAAAAACGTTTTTCAGCAGGCTGATCGATAACACCGGCATCCTGTAACAGATAAATAAAAGGCAGGCTGGAACCATCCATGATGGGAATTTCCGGCGCATTCAGTTCTACAAGAATATTATCAATACCATAGGCTGCAAATGCCGACATAATATGTTCTATGGTACCGACACGAATACCATCTGTCGTGACTACTGTGGATGACAGACGTGTATCGTTAATCAGCTCAGGCTTCAGCTGCACAATCCTGCTCTGTTCCCCAAACAGATCAGTACGCCGAAAACGAATACCACTATCCGGTGCAGCCGGATACAGTCCCAGCCGTACCCGTTCACCGGAATGTAAGCCCACCCCGGTAACGCTGATGCTTTTTGCTAATGTACGCTGCAGCATATTCTGCTTCCTGCTTAATCTGATTGCACTATGGTAGCGAATTTCGCCAATGGAGGTAATGAATTTTATCAAAAAGTGGATAAATTATCGCTATTGCCCTTCATTACGGCCAGTTATTCACAAGCAGCGAAATTTTTATTAAAGTTATCCACATAATCCACAATCCATGCCCAGAAAAAATCTTGAACTTATTAAGATTCAAACATATGATTAATATGAATATTTCAAGTTTTCCACAAGATGTATGACTTCATCTTTGTCCCCATCCTTTTATTATTTATACTTCTATTTGAATAATAATTTAATACTACACATGCTTTCTCAATCCAGTTACCTCAACCATATTATTTTTGATCTGAAACAAAACATCCCAATCAAACAAATGCATGACAAAAATCTTGTCTGCATGTTGTTGATGTGCTGGCCGTGGATCCTGAGCCAGACTCTGGTTAACTAATTGATAATAATTTGAATCTAAAGAAAATAATGCCAGTTGCTCTAAAGCCGGCTGTGACCAGTACACATTCAGTAGCTCGCGCTCATGAGCAAAACCACAGCTCGCATCAGGTTTGGCTTCAACAAAAGGAATATAGGGTTTGATATCAATAACTGGTGTCTGATCCAGAAAATCCACCCCACTTACATGCAAACGAATATGTTTACCGTATTCAATCTGTTCCAGCTTCACCAGTGAAAGCCCAAGATGATTTGGCCGGTGTGGACTGCGGGTAGCAAAAACACCTTTTTTTTCTTTACCTCCCAATTTTGGCGGTTTAATCAAAGGTTGCCAGCCATCTTTAACTGTGGCATGAAAAACAAACTGTACCCAGATATAGTCGTAATCACTTAATCCACGCACACAATCAACGGTGAATTCAGTTGATAAATCTATATAAGCATGTGCCGCAGGTACCAGACCGGGCTGTCGGGCCACGCCAAATTTTTGTTTATAGGGAGAATATATATAGCCGATTGGCTGGATCATCCAATGCTCACTTGAGGCTGCGAAAGAATGAGACATAAAACTGAACACATAATTATTTATCTGAATAGCAACTATTATAGGGTAACAAGTGCATATGTATGTATATAAGTTGTGGATAAAATATTCAGTTTATTGTTTACTATTGTATTTAATTTTCAGCTGCCATTTTTCACAGCTTATGGCTGATTATCTGGTAACTTTACTCTTAATACCTCGTATCAATTTAAAATAAATTATTTTTTAGTATATTGATAAATATTAATTTTTTATTTATCTGCTCTGGCTATATTGTGTCAATTTCTGAGCGAAAATTAAGAAACTGGCCACCTGACACAGTAGATCTATTCAGTAGCTTCTGTTTACTACTTTAACAATGCGTCTTTATTCAATATGGCTGTTGTCGAGACAGCAAAACAAGCTGAACCAACATCCATAAATGCACTGATTGTGGATAATTGGCACTGCTGGCAATAGGTATTGCAATAATGGCTATTGTTGTGTGGACACTGCTTCTGCATGATGGTAACTGTGAATAACTTAAAGTACGAAACATGAATATTGTGTTTGGTTAAGTATCAGCCACTGCTTGTGGATAAGTCTGATAGAGTAGGGCAGGGCTTAAATTTTTGATTTATATTTATATTATTGCTCTACCTGACGGTGCCATATCCTTCAGCAGGAATCTGCCTTATTTCGGCTGCTAAAAATAAGACTGTACAAAATGCACAATCAATCCTGAACTACCCGTGAATCAGCCAGACAGATTTAGCTGGCAGAAAATATTTGTTATCTCTGTTGACTGGATTATTGCTCAACTGTGGATATTGTTAGGTGAAGAATAGTATCGATACCAGTCTGTTAAATATTATCCACAGGCTGATCATGTCAGCAGAATGATATTATTGGCTGATTTTCGGCAGTTTAATTGTTCTTATGTTACTATGTCAGGTTAGTTAAGAATTATAGTAACAGTTGAATCATATTAATTGGCTGATTTTCTGTATTAGGATGGTTCGGATGAAAGTATTGGTAGCGGTAAAACGTGTTGTTGATTACAACGTTAAAGTACGCGTAAAAGCAGATGAATCAGATGTGGATATTGGCAATGTAAAAATGTCGATGAATCCGTTTGATGAAATAGCAGTGGAAGAGGCTGTACGTTTAAAAGAGGCGGGCAAGGCTACTGAAGTGGTTGTGGTATCGCTCGGGGTGAAACAATGCGAAGAAACCCTGCGAACCGCTCTTGCCATGGGCGCTGATCGTGCCATTCATGTGGAAACGGATGAAGCACTTCAACCACTGGCTGTGGCCAAACTGCTAAAAGCCGTGGCCGATCTGGAGCAGCCACAGTTATTATTGCTGGGCAAACAGGCAATTGATGATGATGCCAATCAGACAGCACAAATGCTTTCAGCCCTGATGCAGCTTGCTCAGGGTACTTTTGCCAGCAAGATAGAACTGGCTAACGATGAAGTACTGATTACGCGTGAAATAGATGGCGGGCAGGAACGGCTGGCGCTAACCTTACCTGCGGTGATTAGTGTTGACCTGCGTTTGAATGAACCACGCTATATCAAGCTGCCCAATATCATGCAGGCAAAAAAGAAACCGCTGGAGAAAAAAACAGTAGCTGAGCTGGGTGTGGATATCAGCCCGCGGCTGGTGCAGCTGAAAGTGACAGAACCTCAAGTCCGTGCGGCTGGTATTGTGGTACAAAATGTAGCCGAACTGGTGGACAAATTGCATAACGAAGCTAAAGTCTTTTAAGGAGATACTGATGTCTGTACTGATTATTGCTGAACAGCAGCAATCCTGTCTGGATGAGGCTACTTTGTCTGCGGTATCCGCTGGCCGGCAACTGGGTGAAGTAGATATACTGGTAGCAGGGCATAATGTAGCGGATATTGCTGCGCAGGCACAGCAAATTAGTGGTGTACGTAAAGTTTTGCTGGCGGATGCGTCTGTCTATGCTCATGCGTTGGCCGAAACATTGGCGCCGCTAGTAGTGCAACTAGCTGATTCATATAGTCATATTGTTGCTGCCGCTACCAGTTTTGGTAAAAATCTGCTGCCGCGCGTAGCTGCTTTACTTGATTGTGCACCGGTTTCCGATGTTACTGCGATTATCGATACGCAAACCTTTGTTCGTCCGATTTATGCCGGAAATGCTTTACAGACTGTGCGCTGTGAACAGGCAAAACAACTACTTACCATTCGTACAACCGCTTTTGCGCTGGCCGAAATAACTGGTGGAGAGGCAGTAATTGAAAATATTGCTGCTGTAGCAGCGCCGCAGTTGAGTCGTTTTATTGAGCGTAGCCTCACCAAATCTGAGCATCCGGAATTAACCACTGCTAAAATTGTGGTTAGTGGTGGGCGTGGATTAGGCAGTGCGGAAAATTTTGCTGCGCTGCTGAATCCGCTGGCTGATACTCTGAATGCAGCCATTGGTGCTTCGCGTGCAGCTGTAGATGCAGACTATGCCCCGAATGATTATCAGGTGGGGCAAACGGGTAAGATAGTGGCACCGGATTTATATATGGCTATAGGTGTTTCCGGGGCCATTCAGCATCTGGCTGGAATGAAAGACAGTAAGGTAATTGTGGCGATTAACAAAGATGCAGAAGCACCTATTTTTAAGGTGGCAGATTACGGTCTGGTTGCTGATCTGAATACCGCTGTTCCTGAACTAATCCAGCAAATAAAGGCAATCATACATTGAATTGATGATGACGGATTTGGCAATGTTTCACGTGAAACATTGCTGTATGTAGCGAATCCGGCAAACTGATTAGCAGCAGTGCTATTTGGTAGGAGAAATATTTTTATTGCTCCTTGTTACTGGTAAATTGCCTGAAAGTGAGCATTATTCAGGTAGTTTTCATAATGCTGTTCATAAAATTTTCTATCTGGCTTATAACAAAATGAACTGTTTACATGATAATCAGAGTTATGCCTTTGCCTCAGATAATTATGCAGGTGTCCATCCGAAAATTTTACAGGCATTGACGCTGGCTAATGGCGGCCATCAGCCAGCATATGGTGCAGATGTTTATACTATTGCCTTGCAACAGAAAATAAAACAGTTATTTGGTGAGCAGGCTGAGGCTTTTCCTGTTTTCAATGGTACTGGTGCAAACATAACCGCTCTACAGGCATTATTACCCCGCTGGGGTGCCGTAATCTGTGCCGATAGTGCGCATATTCAGTGTGATGAGGGTGTTGCACCTGAACATATGGCTGGCGTGAAGCTATTAACCGTTGCCACCACCGATGGTAAATTAACACCACAGTTGGTGGCAAAACAGGCATGGGGTTTCGGAATGGAACACCGCGCCCAGCCGGCCGTGGTTTATATCAGCCAGACAACTGAACTGGGCACCTGTTACAGTGTAGCTGAAATCCGCGCTCTGGCTGATTACTGTCATCAGCATAATATGAAGCTATACGTGGATGGTGCGCGTCTGGCAAATGCGCTGGTTGCAGAAAATACCGATGTCAGAACCATGATTACTGATACCGGAGTAGATATGCTGAATCTGGGTGGTACTAAAAATGGCATGTTACAGGGCGAGTGTATTATCAGTATGCGGGCAGATGCTCATGCTGCCATGCCATATTTGCGTAAAATCAATGCTCAGCTTGGGGCAAAAATGCGTTTTGTTTCTGCCCAGTTTCTGGCTTGGCTGGAAGATGATTTGTGGCTGAATTTAGCTGCCAACAGTAACCTGATGGCGACACGTCTGGCCAACTCTCTGGCTGGGGTTGAACATGTTACTCTTACGCAGAAAACGCAGGCCAATGCCGTATTTGCTGTTTTGCCTGCTGCTGCCCGCACCCGGTTACACCAGCAGTTTCATTTTTATGACTGGGATGAAAGCAGGGGAGAAGTGCGCTGGATGACTAGTTTTGATACCACTGCCGGGCAGGTTGATGCTTTTGTGGCTGCCATCAGGCAGGCTGTAGCAAAAGCATGAGTACAGTTTTTCAATATACAACGCTGGCAGCACCGGCGCAGGCTGAATTCAAGGATAAAGGCAGCCGTTTTCTTGCTTTTGTCTGGCCGGTGCACAGTGAAGCTGAAATCCGTGGGTATGTGCAAACATTGCGTGAACAGCATCATAAGGCACGTCACTGCTGTTATGCCTGGCGTCTGGGTGTGGATGGCAATCGTTATCGTGCCAATGATGATGGTGAACCGGCCGGTAGCGCCGGCAGGCCAATTCTCGGGCAGATTGATTCTGCGGCCATTACTGATGTTCTTGTGGTAGTAATACGTTATTTTGGCGGTACTTTACTTGGCGTGCCAGGGTTGATTCATGCCTATAAAACCGTAACTGCTGCTGCGATAGCTAGTGCCGAAAAGATCCGTCTGGATGTATGCCAGCAACTACGGCTTTACTGTGATTATGCACATCTGAGTGAAGCATTACGTTGGTGTAAGCAGCAACAGGCACAAGTATTGCAGCAGGATTTACAGCAGCAGTGCTGTCTGCTTGTACGCATACCGCTTGCACAACTGGAAGGCGGTCTGGCCGTTTTACGTCAGCAGCGGGCAATTGATGTTAAACTTGACAACTGAATAACACGGATTATTGCTTAAAGATACAGAAAATGGTTTACTGACAATCTGAAAATCATTTTCTGGAGAAGGGGATATATGAAATTACTGGTTATAGGTGGTGGCGGGCGTGAACATGCTCTGGCCTGGCGTCTGGCGCAGTCGCCCAAAGTGAGCACAGTATATGTGGCTCCGGGGAATGCCGGTACCGCGACAGAACCAAAACTGCACAATATTGCAATAAGTGATCATCAGCAACTGGTTGCATTTTGTCGTGAGCAGCAGATTACGTTTACCGTTGTTGGTCCGGAGGCACCACTGGCTGCCGGCATTGTGGATGATTTTACTGCTGCCGGTCTGGCAGTTTTTGGCCCGAGCCAGTATTGTGCCCAGCTGGAAAGTTCCAAGGATTTTGCTAAGGCATTTATGGCCAAAGAGGGTATACCTACAGCTGCCTATCAGACTTTCACAGACGCCGAAGCTGCACATCAGTATGTCAGTGAAAAGGGCGCGCCGATTGTGATTAAAGCAGATGGTCTGGCTGCCGGCAAAGGCGTAATTGTTGCCATGACACTGACTGAAGCTCATCAGGCGATAGACGATATGCTGCTGGACAGCAGCATGGGTGCTGCCGGAGCCAGAATCGTTATTGAGGAATTTTTGCAGGGAGAAGAAGCCAGTTTTATTGTTATGGTAGATGGCGAACATGTTTTGCCCATGGCCACCAGTCAGGATCACAAGCGTTTACTCGATCACGACAAAGGGCCTAATACTGGCGGAATGGGGGCTTATTCTCCTGCACCGGTGGTTACCGCGGCTGTGCATCAGCGGGTAATGGATGAAATCATCCTGCCTGTGGTAAAAGCCATGCAGGCAGCAGGCCATCCTTATCGCGGCTTTCTGTATGCAGGCCTGATGATTGATGCAACAGGAGCCCCATACACGATTGAGTTTAATTGCCGTTTTGGTGATCCGGAAACTCAGCCGATTATGTGCCGATTACAAAGTGATCTGGTAGAGCTGATACAGGCCGCTCTCGCTGGGGAGCTTAACACCGTAACCGCAAGCTGGAGTAATCAGGCTGCTGTTGGTGTGGTATTGGCTGCTGCCGGTTATCCACAGGCTCCCCGTAAAGGTGATGTGATTTCCGGTGTTATAGCTGCTAATAAAACCGGTAAAGTATTTCATGCCGGTACGGCACTCAATTCTCGTCATCAACTGATTACCAACGGTGGTCGGGTGTTGTGTGTAGTAGCTCTGGGAGCAGATGTGAATGCTGCCCGGAAACAGGCTTATGCTGCTCTGGCGCCAATACATTTTGAAGGCATGCAATACCGGCATGATATCGGGGCAAAGGCACGGAGCCCTGTGGATAACTGAACTGGTTTTATACAGCTGCGGCTGCCATCTATCTGCCGGCAGCTATTTGACAACAGGAATTTATTCTATCTGATATCAGAAATCCATTCGGCACGCTGTATGGATTTCAGAGCTATCTGAACAGGTATTATCAGTAATGGCTGCGGTTCAATTATTACTTCTAATCCCTTTGCTGTTATGGCTTCAATCCATTAATAACCTAGGCTGTGGATAATATTTTACGTAGCAATCATTTTTGGCTTAGCTGTTGATAAGTATAGAAGCAAGGCAATATACTTGTATTTGCTATAGATAGTGCTTGTGTGGCCAGTTGCTGGGGTAAAAAATCTGTACAATATGCAGCTATCTGCCATTCTCTAGTAAAATGCTGATTGATAATTGCTTCTGTAGCTTGCTTAGCTCTGCTTCCTTATGCTGTTTTTTTCGCCTGTTTGGCTGTTCAAAATAATCTCTATTCAGGTAAAAGCTTTCCTATACCTAAAAATCTGGAAAAAGTTTCGACTATCTGACCTCAGCATGTAAACATTATTTCAGTACAGGCAAAACAAGTTGCACATGGATAGAGTGAATAGCGATTTAAACTGCTGGTATTGTATTACTGTATTAGGTTATCGTTGCACCGCTAATTGTGGATAACTAATATTTTATTCAGTCTTTGTAAGCCCATTCCACTATATCCTATGGCCGTTAGCCAGTCATGCGGTTATAATCATCACTTTCTGATACTGCTGTGCCAATGCTATTAACAGCTATAGGATGAATTTTCTGTGCGGATATGATGTAGTGGTAGCATAACTGCTTCCCAAGCAGTTCGGGCGGGTTCGAATCCCGTTATCCGCTCCAGCCGATTTAAAACGGTTTTCTGGCTAAATCAATAGTTGTAAATAATTTCTAGCAAAATATCTTAAATAAGCCTTACTGGTATATATAGACAGTTTTAGTATGATACCCCTGTGGATAAGGTTTGTGCCTGTTTAAAGATAGAATCGTTGGCCTGTTTATACACAGTTTAATTAACTGGTTGCGCAAAATAGGCCTCTTTAGCAGAAAAAGTTTGGATTCAGAAATAATTAACTAGCTTTGGCTGATATTATGTATTATTCTGAATCAAAAATAATATCCACAGATTTATCCACAAGTATGAACTAAGGCAATTTAATTGTAAATCTACCTTAATTTAATCATAGATATATAAAATCTTACTGTAAAACCTTATATAGTAAACTTTATTGTGAATAAAAATAGATATTAATTTGCTACAGATAATCTGGCATATTAAACAAAGTACAATTTCAATGTTAGATACTTGTAACACTTGTAAACTTAACGTATGTAAATTTTTATGGCAGGGACAGGTAAATAAAAACAGTTTGTTTGAGAGTCAGCGTGATGTTAACGATTATCTATTCGCTGAATATACTGACTGATAGTGGTCACCACACAGTACACAGAAGTTAAGTTATTCAGCATATTGTTGCTTTTATAATACATCTAATAATAGATAAACAAATAATGTATTATGTGTACAAATAAATGTTTTTAAGTTTTAATTTTATATAACTTTTTGTTTAAAATCTGAAAATTTATTATGAATGGGATGGAGTGATAAATCAGTCAGTCAAACAATAGGACTTGTTTAACCACATTTATACAAATATTTATGTTATATTACTTAATAGTTTAACTTAGAATACTAACGTATTTTTAAGTTATTAAATAATTTTTGATAAACGCATGATTTTACAAAATTTTAGGAGTAAACCAATTGAATAAAATATATCGTGCGATATGGAATGAATCCACTCACACTTGGGTGGCTGCTTCCGAATTGGCTAAGAGTAAAACCAAAGCAAATACCGTTTCCAGCCAGACTGTTAAGTCATCGCTATTAGGTAAATTTGGCATTACTGCATTTAAGGTGGGGTTGCTTGCCTCGGTTGTGAATATGGCGTTGGCCATTCCAAATGTTTATGCAGCCGGTCGTGCAGGTATAACAGGGCATAATTTGGTTGGTAGTAATGCACCAAATGGCGGTGATACTCATGCAAGTACTAATGCAACCATTGTAACTGGAGATGATAATGTTTGTGGTGCAGATTATATTAAATACCGTTCGGGACTTGGCTCCGGCACTGGCTTGGATCCAATAGATGAATATTGGCGTTTTGCAAAAAACCACAAATTTGTTTACGGAAATAAAGAATATCATCCATATGATGTAACACTGGAACGAGAAGATTGGCAGGCGAGAGAGATTACTACTGGTAATTCAGGCTATCAAGGCGCCCGCACAGGCGGAGACCCCAATAGGCTAGCAACAGCCCATGGTATTAATTCGTTTGCTCTTGGCTGTGGGGCATATGCAACAGGTAATCATAGTCTTGCTTTTGGTACCAATGCTACCAGTACAGCCGGCGGTGCGCAGGCTTTTGGTATAGCAGCGCTGGCTGGCGGGCGTGCTTCCAATGCCATCGGTGTTGTTTCACAGGCTACAGGTGTATCCGCGGTGGCTTTAGGTTCTGTAGCCACTTCTGACGGCGTAGGAAGCGTGGCTCTTGGCTTGCAGGCACAAGCGACTGCTGACGGTACTGTAGCGGTTGGGGTGCAATCTCAGGCTGGTCGGGGTTCAGTGGATTCTGCTGTAGCCATCGGTAATAACAATAAAGCCACTGGTAAGCAAAGCATCAGTATTGGTTCCGATAATGAGGTTTCAGGTGTGCAATCAATTGCCATAGGCAATTCAGCAACAGCCACCACATACAATCCAGACAGTACAGTAGAAAATAAGTCTACCAACAATACCCGTATCAGCGGCAACTATACCCTGTCTCTGGGGAACAGTAATGCTGGTTCCAGCGAATTTATTACAGCAACCAATACCGCTATATTTGGTAACAATAATACCATCAACAACGCTATTGATGAGGTTCATATTATTGGTAACCGCAATACAGTGGGGGCTGCTGGTACCTCCAATTACGCAACCATAATCGGTAATGAGGCCAGTGCCAGTGCAACCAATGGCTTGGCATTGGGTAATCAAACCTCTGTCAGTGCCACTGATGCGATTGCTGTGGGCACTAATGCTCAGGCCACAACCGCTGGTGCGGTTGCTCTGGGGGCCGGTTCGCTTGCCAATACCGCCGCATATCAGGCTGGCTTTAATCCCGATAACAGTGTAACTGATATTGATCCTAGTAGCTCGCCGGCATGGAGGAGTATCACCGGTGCGGTAGCCGTAGGAAACGTAGAGGGGGGGATTACACGCCAGATAACGGATGTTGCGGCGGGTACGGCGGATACTGATGCAGCCAATGTCGCCCAGTTAAAGGGATTGGCTTCGTCTGTTGCAAACCGTGTAAATAATGTGTCGATCAGCATTGATGATACTGTTACTGCTATTGGTAATGTTTCCACTTCAATAGACACTGAGGTAAATAAGCTTAGTGGAAAGATTGATACTGTTTCATCTACGGCTAATCCTCAATTAATAGACTTGAGTACAACTATATCTGCCAAAGCAGGTGTAATATCTGGAATCATTATTCCATCACAACAGAATGTTTTGCTGTATCAAGATGGTGTTTATAATGCTGGCCGTGCAGACGGCCAAACCACGAATAAAATAATCAATGTGGCGGCTTCCGAAAATCTTTCCGCTGATTCTACTGATATGGTTAATGGCGGGCAGCTATATACTACTAATACCAATATTGGCAGTCTGTCCAGTTCTTTTTCTAGCAGTTTTAGTGATTTGTCCAGTTCGCTGTCTACTGCAGCTGGTCACAATCCGACGCAAATATCGGCTAGCCTGAATGAGACTAAGGAAAAAGTTTCCGCTTTGCAAGCGAATGCCTTGCAATGGGATGAGGGCGCTAAAGGATTCAGTGCCAGACACGGTAGTGATGGAAACCAGAAAATTACTCGTGTCGAGGCTGGTGATATTTCTAGTTTGGCATCAACTGATGCAGTAACCGGTAGCCAGTACTATGATCTGAGCACATCAATAGATACCAGCGTAAGTACGCTCTCATCATCTGTCCAGAGTAAAATAGATAACAGTATCTCCGAATTACCGCAACAAATGTTGCGGCTTGTAGGTGACAGTTTCAATGCTCAGCGGGATAAAATAGATCAAAAAATTACTGGTGTTGCAAACGCTACGTTGGACAGTGCTTCAAGCGATGCTGTTACTGGCGCACAGTTATATTCTACAAATGGCTCTCTGAACACATTAACCACTTCAACCAGTACTGGTCTGTCCGATTTTGCTCCACAACTGACCCAATACTCTGAAAATATCCGGCAAAGTGCAACTAATCTTGTAAATGGCGTTGGTACAGGTATTGGTGCTTTGCAGAGTGATGCTTTACAGTGGGATAGCACAGTTAAGGCATACAGTGCCAATCATGGTAGTGATGGAAAACAGAGAATTACCAATGTGGCCGATGGCCATGTGGAGTCAGGTTCAACTGATGCGATAAATGTTGGCCAGATTTATTCGTTCTCGCTTTCTACTGCTTCAGAAATACAGAAAGTGGGTAATGGTCTAAATGGTTTATCTATAGAAGAGATTAGCAGACTGACAACTGACATTGATTCAGGTCTCAGAACCGCCGACGAGAATATAACGGCATTAAAACAAAATGCATTGCAATGGAATGGCAAAGTCTATGATGCCAGCGATGTTAATGGCAATAAAGGGCGCATTACTAATGTGGCCGAAGGAAGTACAGTGCAAAATTCCTCAGATGCCGTAATTGGTGCACAGCTATACAGTACGAATAGCCAGATAACTTCGCTCTCTACTTCAGTCGTTGACAGAATCTCTGACTTTGCACAGGCAACTACATCCGAGCTGGGCAATCTCTCTAATATATTGCAAAATTCTTCTGTTGCAGGTCTGGATAATTTGTCTGCCGAAACCGAGACGCGCCTGAACGAAATAAATAATCAGATTCCTGCGCTACAGCAGAATGCCTTGCAATGGGATGAGGGTGCTAAAGTATTCAGTGCCAGACACGGTAGTGATGGAAATCAGAAAATTACTAATGTTGCTGAAGGTGAGGTGGGCAAAGAGTCAAAAGATGCAGTAACTGGTAATCAGTTGTATAACACCAATACAGCCATCGGTAATCTGGGTGACAAAGTAGCCGCCGATGCGAGCAGTTTAACCAACTCTCTGAGCACCATATCCGATGAAAGCATAGCTAATTTAACCAATTCATTGCAACAAACCAATACTGAACTGACAAGTCTGACTGAAAATACAGCATTAAAATTGAATAGTATCAGCAGCGGTATAGCCAGTTTGCAGAACAATGCATTGCAATGGAAGTCTAATCCTGATGGTACAGGCATGTATGACGCCAGTCATGGCGGTAGTGCTCGGCTTATTACCCATGTCCACGCTGGTGCTGTGGCTGAAGATTCTACTGATGCCATTAACGGCAGCCAGCTCTTTAGTCTGGCCGGCACTTCCTCAACAGGTTTGAGCAGCCTGTCGACCAGTCTGGAGGCTCTTACCGAAAACCAGTCGGGCAGCCTGTCCAGCGCTATTGCTGGTAGTCTGAGCGCTATATCTGACAAGCTGGACGTAATCGGTAACGATGTGACTGCATTGCAGAAGAATGCATTGCAATGGAAGAGTACCAATGGTACTGAGGGTGTTTTTGATGCAACCCGTGAAAGCAAACCTCAGCAACTAACCGGTATTGCCAATGGCGCAATCAGTGAAACTTCAACTGATGCTATCAATGGTATGCAGATGCACAGCCTGTCAACGGCGACCTCATCGAGTCTGAGCATTCTGTCGTCTAGTCTGGATAGTACTAATCAGAATCTGACGGCATTACAGCAGAATGCAATGCAGTGGAATAATTCGTTGCAAGCTTATGATGCCAGCCATAATATTAATGGTGAAGTGGTGGCACAGCGGATTACCAATGTGGCAGCCGGCCAGGAAGCTACCGATGCGATTAATTTTAGCCAGCTCTCAACTTTGTCCAGCTCTATTGCATCCGATCTGGATAGTTTGTCGACAGCAGTTTCAACGACAATGCCTACTGAAATCGGTAGTATCACTAACTCCCTGTCTAGCGGATATTCGGGTCTGTCAGAGAGCCTGAGTACAACAAATGATAGACTGAACAATCTGGTGAGCGATACCAATACCCGCATAGAAAGTCTGTCTACCGGTTATCTGGAAATGCACAACAATGTGGCTAAACTGCAAGAGGACAGCCAGAACAGCCTGAGATGGAATAGTGAGTATAATGGAGGTGAAGGCGCATTTGATGCCAGCAAACCAGGCAGCCTCACTCGTGCTTCTGAGCCTGGCAAGATTATTAATGTGGCCGATGGCGATATTAGTGAGCATTCGCATGATGCAGTAACAGGCGGACAGTTGTTTACTGTGAAAAGTGATCTGGCCAGTTTGTCTACCGCTACTTCAAGCAGTTTGTCTTCGATAAACAATATGTTGCAAGCAGGAGGGATTAGTAACAGTATTTCTAGCCTACAGGTAAATATTTCTAGCCTGCAGGAAAATGCATTGCAGTGGAATAGTTTGCTGGGAGCTTATGATGCCAGCCGTAATATTAATGGTGTAGCTGAAGCACAGCGGATTACCAATGTGAGGGCCGGTCAGGAAGCTACCGATGCAGTCAATTTTGGTCAGTTGTCATCTGTGAAAAACGATCTGGCTAATCTGTCTATGAGAGTAGATAGCTTGCCTACAGGTGGCGGTATTTCACAAGACGCTTTCGCAATTAGCAACCAGATTTCCTCCCAAGACGCTCTGACTAGTCTGTCAACTGCACTTGGCAACCAGATTGCCACCATAGCATCAGGTCTGGGTGCTTCGTACAATCCGTCTGACGGCGTTAATTTGAATGGATATGATATTCATAAGCCGGATGGTAGTATAGAGAAAGTAACTAATGTGCCTGATGCACTGCAAAAGATACAGGATTATGGTACGAAGTATGCGAAAGTTAACTCCCCGAACGGAATAGCAGCAAGTGCATCGCATGCTAATTCGATAGCAGTAGGCGGAGGAGCGGCTGCCGTTAGTACTTCGGCGATTGCGATAGGTGCAGGTGCAACCGCATCGGTGGAAAATGGTATAGCACTGGGTAGCGGCGCACAGGTAACGGAGACTGGAGGTATTGCTCTGGGAGCGGGTTCAATAGCGGACAAGAAAGCCGGAATAGTAGGTTATATACCGGGAACGGCAACCGAGGAGCAGGAAGATGCCATCCGTAAAACGACAAGTACTGCTGGCGCGGTATCTGTGGGTGATCCAAATGGTGATAAGCCAAAATACCGTCAGATAACCGGTGTTGCTGCGGGTTTTGACGATTCGGATGCTGTGAATGTGGCTCAGCTTAAAGCTGTGGATAATCAGATTGGCAAGGTAAATGAATATGTTAACCAGCTAAATGATAACATTCACCATGTTGAGCGTCGTGCCTATTCAGGTACAGCAATGGCCATGGCTTTATCCGGTGCTTATCTGCCATCTCTGGACTCTGGTGGACAGACTGTGGGTCTCGGTGTGGGTACATATCGCAGCTATGGTGCCGTTGGTGTAAATTATAAGGCGGCAAGTAAAAACGGTAAGGTTACATGGGGCGCAGGTGTTTCCACTACTGGTAAGGAAGTAGCTGTTAACTCAGCACTTGGCTTGAAGTGGTAAAAAAATTCTGACTGAGTAGACTTCTGGTCTTCCACTGTGAAGCCAGAAGTCTTATTTGTTTATCAGTAATAGCATTTTACTCATAATACGGATTTGTATGCGCATCGGTATTTCTGTTATCACTCATGCCAACCAGAATATCTGGGAGAATGGCATGGGTCAGAATATTATATTTTTGGCTCAGAGTCTGAAAGCTATCCCGTTTGTTAAATCGGTTGATCTGATTAATGTGGGCGGGCAGCCGGGTATGGCCGAACAGATTGATTTAAATTTGTTTGATTTGCGCTTAATGTCAGAGCAGGAAGCTGGTGATGCTTTCGATGTCATTATTGAACTGGCAGGTGCATTGAGTCCACAATGGCTGGCTTTACAGCGGGCTCGTGGTAAAAAGGTGGTGTATTATTGTGTTGGCCAGCCTTATGTAGGATTGGTGGAATATAATATATTTGAAAAACCGACTAATTTCCCGCCAGTAGACCGTTCTGATGAGGTATGGCTATTACCAAAAGATAAAGCTTATATTCCCATACTGCGTACAATGTATCGCCGTCCGGTACATGTTACGCCCTATCTGTGGGATTCGATATTTGTATCCAGACGCAAGCAGGAAATCGGTGAGCTTGGTTTTCATTTTGGCTGGCGCAGCAATTTGCATGATGGTATTCAGACACCTTTGAATGTAGCCATTTTTGAACCCAATATTTCTGTTGTGAAAACGTCATCCATTCCGATGCTGGGCTGTGATGAGGCTTATCGCCAGCAGCCGCAGTCTGTGGGTATGATGCATGTGCTCAATACGCTGCATATGAAAGACCATCTGACGATGTTGCATCTGGCCAACTCACTGAATCTGGTTAAGGAGCATAAAGCCTGCTTTTATGGCCGCCATGATATAGTCGGTTTTATGGCGCAGTATGCCAATGCTGTGGTTTCGCATCAATGGTGTAATGACCAGAACTATCTGTATCTGGATACGCTGTACGGTGATTATCCGCTGATTCACAACTCGCCGTGGTTAAAAGAATCTGGTGTTGGTTATTATTATCCGGATTTTGATGTACGTGAGGCCGGCAGGCAATTGATTCAGGCTTGGCAGCATCATGAGGAAAATCTGGGTAGTCAGCGTCAGGCCGCGCAGGCGTTGTTTAAGGCTACGGCGCCTCTGGCTGAAGCCAATATTGCTGCCCATGCACAACTGTTATCTAATCTGTGTGCAGATCGTCCAGAATTATTAAGAGGTTAACCCATGTCGTCGGTGTCTTCACTTCGGGTAGGTGTTTCGATTTATGTGCGCAAAGGAGCACAGTCGCTGTGGGAAAACGGCATTTTTCAGAATTGTCTGTTTCTGGCGATGTTGCTACAGAAATCACCGATTGTCGGTCATGTGGTGCTGGTGGCAGGTTCCGGCGATGGGGATATGCAGGATGCAATGAATTTTCTGCAGGATTCACCAGTACCGGTGATTGATATGGCCAGTGCCATGAATGAGCTGGATGTCATGATTGAAATGAGCGCCCAGCTGGCCAGGGAATGGATGATAAATTTCAAGGCCAAAGGTGGTAAAGTAGTTAGTATGCGCGTGGGTAATGATTATGTGATTGATATTGAACGTATGCTGTTCGATAAGCCATCTGCCTTGCTGATTACGGGTGCACCATATGATGAGGTATGGACATTACCTGAATACGAAAAAACCTGTATGCCATACTTCGCCAGTACATTTCGTGCTCCGGTACGGCTTATGCCTCATTTATGGAGTCCGGTTATTCTCGATCGCGCCTGTGAAAAACTGCCCGAAAGCGAACAGTTTGCCTATCAGCCTGGCCGCAGACGCTGGCGTATTGGTATGTTTGAACCCAATATGTGTATGGTGAAAACCAGTTATATGCCTATGCTGGTATGTGAAAACGCACATCGGCTGAATCCTGATTTTATCGAGCATATTTACGCCTGTAATACCATGAATCTGAAAAAGCAAAATGCTTTCAATCTGTTTGCCCAGAGTCTGGACATTGTGCGGCATGGCTTGACTTCGTTTGAAGGTCGTTATCCGATCTGGCAGGTGGTATCCCGTTATTGTGAGGCAATTGTTTGTCATCAGTGGGAAAATGCGCAGAATTATATTTATTATGAAGCTTTGTATGGTGGTTATCCGCTGATTCACAATTCACACCTGATTGGTGATTGCGGATATCGCTATCATGATTTTGACTGTGAAGAAGGTGGGCAGAAACTGGTGGATGCATATAAGATGCATGATGAAAATCTGGCCAGTTACCGTGAGCGGGCAAATGTCTTTCTGGCAACACTGAATCCTGAAGCGGAAAGTAATGTCCGCTGTTATACTGAAGCACTTGAATCTCTGTTTAAAGCCTAGGTTACACTGATTTAGTTTACTGCTTGGTATCAGGTATATATAAAGCCAGTCTGCAATAATATATTTCTGTTGAAATCATGAATTTATCTAATAATCCGGATTTAATTTCCAGCCATACGCCAGCACGTTTGCGTATTGGGATTACCATTGGTCTGAATCATCCTAAAGAAACGCTGTGGAATAATGGCATTAAACAGAATGCTGTTTTTCTTGCTGAAGCACTGAAAAATTGCCCTAATGTAGACTCTGTGGTGTTGGTAAACACCACTGATATACCGATTACCTCAAGTTTTCCATGGGATTTGCAGATATGGCCAACCAAAAGTTTCTTTGAGGCCAAAGATCAGGTTGATGTACTGATTGAGCTAGGTGGACAGATTAGTGCTGCGCAGACGGCCTATATCAAGGATAGAGGCGTACATCTGATTTCTTATTGCTGTGGTGTTGAGTATATTCAGATGATGGAAGCGATTTTGTTTTCCCGCAATATGGGTGGCGCTAATCTGTTTATTAACCAGCGTTATGATGATATCTGGATGATTCCACAGGTTGCTAATTGCAGTCGGGCGTATTTTGAGGTGTTTCGTCGCCATGAGGCACGTGTGGTGCCGTTTGTATGGAGTCCGGTATTTCTGCTTCAGAAAACCGCAGCCATGCCATTTCAGGGCTTATGGCAGGAGCCGGATCCGCGCAATGGCTGGCGTTTGTCAGTAATGGAGCCGAATATCAATGTAGTGAAGTTCTGTCTGTATCCGATTCTGATTGCTGAAATGGCATATCGCAGTGCACCTGAAGCCATTAATATCCTGCAGGTTTGCAATACTTTGCCAATGGCGCAGAAATGCATGGAATTCATTGCGCTGATGAATCGGCTGGATATCGTGAAAGGTCACAAGTCGGTATTTCTGGGTCGTTATGATACGCCAACATTTCTGGCTACCAATACTGACGCAGTAATTTCACATCAGTGGGAAAATCCGCTTAACTACTTCTATCTGGAAGTGTGCTGGCAGGGCTATCCTCTGATTCACAATGCCGAGCTGATTTCCGATCTGGGTTATTATTACGCTGGCAATGATGTGCAGGCGGGAGCCAAACAGTTGCTTGCAGCGATGAGCAATCACGCTTATAACGCAGCTCAATATAGGCACGACCAGCGTCAGCAGATTGCCCGGTTCCTGCCGAATAATCCCGATCTGGTGGCCAGCTATTCTGCTTTGCTGACAGAAGTAGTGGCCAGACCATTGCGCTAATTGCTATTATTTTTTGCGCATAAAAGTATTGATGTTATCCTCCAGCATAGTGCAGATACGCTGTATGGCTTCTTCGCTGCCCCATGCCATATGCGGGGTAATAATCAGGTTAGGTAGTTGAGCACGCAGTAATGGATTACCATGTACGGGTGGTTCTTCGCTCAGTACATCTACGCCTGCTCCGCCTAACTGGCCATATTTCAATGCGGCTACTAAAGCCTGTTCTGCTACCAGACCACCGCGCCCGACATTAATCAGTATGGCCTGTGGTTTCATCATTTTTAATTCTGCCTCACCAATCAGATTACGCGTTTGTTCATTCAGCGGGCAATGCAGGGATATGACGTCGGCTTCCTGTATGAGCTGGGTAAATGGTGTGTAGCCATGACGGCAGCTGCTGGCGTTTTTGTGTTCACCCCAGAGAATATGCATCCCGAAAGCCTGAGCCCGGGTTGCCAGTGCCTGTCCGATACCACCTTTGCCGAAAATACCCAGTGTTTTGCCGTTCAGATCGCGCATAGGAGCGCCAAAGTGGCAGAAAAAAGGGCTGTTTTGCCATAATCCGGCCGCTACATCGCGCTGGTAGGCGGGTAACTGGCGCATTAATGCCAGAATCAGCATCATTGCATGTTCGGCAACAGTATCGTTGCCATAGCCACGGACATTGCGGATGGCGATGTTGTGCTGTTGTGCGGCCTGCTGATCTATGTGATCCAGACCAGTAGCAGGTACAGCAATTAATTGCAGCTGCGGGCTGTTGCTGATGGCATCTGCATTAATGCGTACTTTGTTGGATACGACGATGTTGGCGTGAGCGATTCGGGCAGCGACTTCATCTGGACTGCTATGGCTGTAGCTGGTGATGTGATGGGGAAAATCGAAGTTGAACGGGAACTCGGGTAGGGTGGCACGGTCAAGAAAAACAATTTCGCTGGTATTCATGTTGTCTCCTGATAAATGAAAAGATTGTTGTGGCATGCATGGGTTAAATGTCTGTGTTACAGTGTACGCTAATTTATTAGTCAAGGATGAATGAGTATGGATCTGGTAATTGAAGACTTGCAGCAGGGTACTGGCCGGGAAGCTATTAAAGGTAAGGAAATCACGGTACATTATACTGGTATGCTGGAAGACGGTACGGTGTTTGATTCCAGTATTACCCGTCAGCAGCCGCTCACATTTACTCTGGGCGCAGGTATAGTGATTGCTGGCTGGGACGAAGGTTTTAACGGCATGAAAGTGGGCGGTAAACGTAAACTGACTATTCCGCCACATATGGCCTATGGTCGCCGTGGTGTTGAAGGGGTGATTCCGCCTGATGCTACGCTGTTTTTTGATGTGGAATTATTGCAGGTTGATGATTGATTTGCAGTTGTATACAGGTTTTGTTCAGGCAGCTGTTTCAGGCTGCCTGAACTGTTTTGATAAGCTGGGGTTTTGATAATGGAGAATAATCCGACTATTGCTGCGATTGCAACTGCGCCCGGGCGTGGTGGTGTGGGGGTAGTGCGTTTATCCGGTAAAAATCTACTGTCTCTGGCACAAAAATTAAGTGGTGGTAAAACGCCTGTACCACGCAGGGTGATGTACACCGATTTTGTTGATGAACAGGGTGCGGTTATTGATAATGGTTTGCTGCTGTATTTTGCTGCACCGGCCAGCTTTACTGGTGAAGATGTGGTTGAGTTACAGGGGCATGGTGGGCCGGTGGTGTTGCAGATGTTATTGCAACGCTGCCTGCAACTGGGTGCTCGGCTGGCTGAACCGGGTGAATTTACCAAGCGTGCTTTTTTAAATAACAAGCTGGATCTGGCACAGGCTGAAAGTGTGGCCGATTTGATTGATGCTTCCAGTCAGTCAGCAGCACGCATGGCGGTGCGCAGCCTGAAAGGGGTATTTTCGCAGGAAATTCACCGGCTGGTGGATGAGCTGATTACTTTGCGCATGCTAGTGGAAGCAACGCTGGATTTTCCAGAGGAAGATATTGATTTTCTACAGGCAGCGGATGCCAGTGGCAAGCTGCTACAGTTGCGCAGCCAGTTGGATAAGGTGCTGCAACATGCACAACAGGGTGCGCTGCTGCGTGAAGGCATGAATGTGGTGCTGGTAGGGGCGCCAAATGTGGGTAAATCAAGCCTCCTCAATGCGCTGGCCGGTGATGATGTGGCGATTGTCACTGATATTGCTGGTACCACACGGGATACGGTAAGAGAGCAGATTACGCTGGATGGGGTACCGGTACATATTATTGATACAGCTGGTTTGCGTGAAACGGAGGATGTGGTTGAACGTATTGGTATTGAACGCAGCCAGCAGGCAGTACAGCAGGCAGATGTAGCGCTGATACTGGTTGACCAGCGTGAAGGAATAAATGCCACCACAGCGGCGATTCTGGCACAGTTACCAGCTGGTTTACACAAGATTGAAGTGCATAATAAAATTGATTTAACAGGTGAAGATGCTGCGAGTGTTTCACGTGAAACCGGCCAGCTACAGGCGTTTACGGATGCAGAGCAGGTGATTGCTCTGTCTGCCAGAACGGGTAGTGGTCTGGATTTGCTGCGTCAGGCGCTGTTGCAGCAAGTGGGCTGGCAGGGAGAAAGTGAAGGGCTGTTTCTGGCACGAACACGCCATATTCAGGCACTTGAACAGGCTCAGCAGGAGCTGGTGAATGCCAGTTTGTGTCAGGATAATCAGATTGAGCTATTTGCAGAACATTTGCGTCTGGCACAAAATGCATTAAATGAAATTACCGGTGAATTCAGTGCCGATGATTTACTGGGGGTGATTTTCAGCCGGTTTTGTATCGGTAAATAAGCTTTTGTCAGAAGATGATTGTCTGACAGCAGCACTAACTATCGCTTTTGGTGGATAGTTAGTGCTTTTTTTCGGCTTTGGATATAGCTTAATTGCTATGGTGATAATAAAGCGGGCGGGGATTACTGGTTAGGTTACAGCGGTTGTAGGAGGGCAAATCTTGGCTGGGTCTGGCCATTGGTGGTTATGGCTTCGTTAAACATGCTTTTGGGTCGTACCCATGTTGAATAATCACCATACAGACACTGGTAGATAACCAGTTCTTCTTCGGTTTCGCTATGGCGTGCTGTTCCGATAACCTGATACAGTTTGCCCTTGTAATGCTGATAAATGCCACGTTGCATGTGTGTTTCCTGCGTTGGGTGAATGCCGCCGGTGTGTTCTGGCGGCGGGGTGATATAACTAAAATCTCTTTGATTACAACTCGGTATTCTTTTGGCTGCTTGCTGATTAATTATACAATGTTTTGAATGAATTATAACAAGATGCCATATTAAGGAATACAGAACATGAATAATGACCCACGTGCCAGAATGCCGGATGCGCCATTGTCAGACAATGAGCGGCTCAAAGGTGACAGTAATTATCTGTATGGCGAGATTGCTGCTGATTTACATGATGGAATTACCGGTGGGTTTAATGGTGATGATTTCCAGTTGATTCGTTTTCATGGCATGTATGAGCAGGATGACCGCGATGTGCGTGCACAGCGGCAGGCAGCCAGACTGGAACCGTTGAAAAATGTGATGATGCGCTGTCGTCTGCCTGGCGGAATTATTACGCCAAAACAGTGGCTGGGAATAGATGAGTTTGCTACAGCACATACGCTGTATGGCAGTATTCGCCTGACTACGCGCCAGACATTCCAGTTTCACGGGGTGTTGAAACATGATATCAAGCCGATGCATCAGTGGTTGCATCAACTGGGGCTGGATTCGATTGCTACGGCTGGTGATATTAACCGTAATGTTTTGTGTACCAGTAATCCGGTTGAAAGCAGTCTGCATCGGGAAGCCTACGAATGGGCACGCAGAATTTCCGAACATCTATTGCCACGCACACATGCTTATGCTGATATCTGGCTGGACGGGGAGAAGGTACTCAGTTCGGAACTGGCCGCGCCTCTGTCTGAGGGTGTCAGTGGTGATGCGGTGGAACCGATTAATGGCAAAACTTATTTGCCGCGCAAATTCAAAACGGCGCTGGTTATTCCGCCACTGAATGATGTGGATTTGCATGCCAATGATTTGAATTTTGTGGCCATTGGTGAAGCTGGCCGGCTGGTTGGTTTTAATGTGCTGGTGGGTGGTGGTTTGTCTATCGAACATGGTAATCAGCGTACGTTTCCCAATACGGCCAGAGATTTTGGTTTTATTCCGGTAGAGCAGGTATTGCGCTGTGCGGAAGCGGTGGTAACAACACAGCGGGACTGGGGAAACCGCAGTGATCGCAAGAACGCGCGTACGCGTTATACGTTGCAGCGTGTGGGGGTGGATGTATTTAAGGAGGAAGTTGAGCGGCGGCAGGGCTTTAAATTCGCTGCCAGCCGCCCCTATGAATTAACTGAGCGCGGCGACCGTATCGGCTGGGTACACGGTGAAGACGGGCGCTGGCATCTGACTTTGTTTATTGAAAATGGTCGTTTGCTCGACTATCCGGATCGGCCGCTGAAAACGGGTATGCGTGAGCTGGCCAGAATTCATAAAGGTGACTTCCGGCTGACTGCCAATCAGAATGTGATTGTGGCTGGTGTGCAGCCTGAAGATAAGGATGAGGTTGAACGGATTGCACGTCAATTCAGGCTGATTGATGATGGGATTACAGAGCAGCGCAAAAACAGCATGGCCTGTGTTGCTTTTCCAACCTGCCCGCTGGCAATGGCAGAATCTGAACGCTTTTTGTCTGGCTTTATCGATCAGGTTGATGCGCTGATGGCGCAATATGGTCTGGCACAGGAACATATTATCCTGCGCGTTACAGGCTGCCCAAATAATTGCGGCCGTGCATTGCTGGCCGAGATTGGGCTGATTGGTAAGGCCATTGGCCGCTACAATCTGTATGTTGGTGGTAATCGTGCCGGCACGCGTATTCCGCGCTTGTTCCGCGAGAATATTACGGTTGATGAGGTGCTGGTTATCTTACAGCAGTGGATTGCCCGCTGGGCACAGGAACGTAATGCAGCTGAAGATTTTGGCGATTTTGCCATTCGTGTCGGTATTGTCAAACCGGTAGTGGATGCAGCGGTGGATTTCTGGGATGCAGACAAAGTACCTGTGTGAGGAATGAGTCTGACGGATACGTTACTGTGTTCGAATTAAATAGTCTGAATACCTGATGACGGGTTCAGACTATTTTAATATTTATGTTTCTGATTTATGGCTTCGGGCTGGCATAAATCTGGTCAAATATGCCGCCATCGCTGAAAAAACGTTGTTGTGCTGCTGTCCAGCCGCCAAATTCTTTATCAATGCTAATCAGTTGCAGACGAGGAAACTGATGGCGGTATTCTGCCATGATTTTCGGATTAACCGGCCGGAAATAGCTTTGCGCAATCAGCCGCTGTGCGCTGTCACTGTACAAGTGTTGCAGATAGGCGTTGGCCAGCCTGCGCTTGTCCGGAGTAGTCACATTGCTGTCAACTACTGCTACCGGAGGTTCACACAGGATAGAGAGGGACGGGGTGATGATTTCAAATTCGTCTGGTGCCTGTTTGAGTGCCAGTCTGGCTTCATTTTCCCATGCCAGTAATACATCGCCCAGTTGACGGTGGGTGAAAGTAATGGTTGCGGCACGTGCGCCGGTATCCATCATGGGCACATGCTGGAGCAGGGCGCGTAAAAATGCCTGTGCACTGGCATCGTTACCACCTGGCTGGTGTTTGGCCCATGCCCATGCCGCCAGAAAATTCCAGCGTGCCCCGCCGGATGTTTTCGGGTTAGGGGTAATGATCTGGACATTATTCTGTATCAGATCGCCCCAGTCATGGATATGTTTGGGATTACCCTTGCGCACAAGAAAGACAATGGTAGATGTATAGGGCGTGCTGTTATAAGGTAAACGCTGCTGCCAGTCTGGTTGCAGTAACACTTTTTTGCCATGGTTCAGAGCGTTGATGTCGCCGGCCAGTGCCAGCGTCACGACATCAGCTTTCAGGCCATTCTGTACGGCGATAGCCTGCTTGCCGGAGCCGCCATTAGACTGGCGGATATGAATTTTCTGGCCAGTTTGCTGATACCAGTATTGCTGAAAATCAGTATTGTAGTGCTGGTACAGTTCACGAGTGGCATCGTAAGAAGCATTAAGCAGGGTTGTTTTGCTGTTGTTATTGCTATCGCATGCTGTTAAGCCTATCAATATTGTCACCAACAGGCCATAGTGGCGGAATTTGTTCATGCCAGAAGTTTTGTTTATAAACGGATGTTTTAATGTAGCAATGCTATCGTGGGGACGGAAATACTGTTTTTTTGTTTATTTATAACCAAAAGCAAGGTGGTACGCTGGCTAAGTGTCTAAATACTGGTGCAGTGGTTATGGTAGATTTGAAAAAGTTGGATGGGGCTGTTATAAACCGCTTTTGATTTTAATCTGTTTGATTGAGAAAATTACATGAAGAGCCAGAATGCAGAGGTTGCAGCCGATAGAAAGTTGTTAACACGGGAAGATGTGCGTACCTTGATGCTGTCATCCTTTGGTGGCGCGCTGGAGTTTTATGATTTTGTAATTTATGTTTTTTATGCCAAAGTATTGTCTGAACTGTTCTTTCCGGCCGGATTAAGCCCGTTCTGGGCGATGCTCAATACCTATGGTATTTTTGCTGCCGGCTATCTGTTCCGCCCGCTGGGTGGCATTGTGATGGCACATTTTGGTGATTTATTCGGGCGTAAACGTTTGTTTGCACTTTCTATTATGATGATGGCGCTGCCGACACTGTTTCTGGGGCTGATGCCTACTTTTGCTACTATCGGCTATGCAGCGCCGGTATTGCTGTTGCTATTGCGCATGATACAGGGGGTGGCGATTGGTGGCGAAATTCCGGCAGCCTGGACTTTTGTATCTGAGCATGTGCCTGAAAAACATGTGGGTATGGCCAATGGCTTTCTCACTGCTGGTCTATCGCTGGGTATTTTACTCGGTTCGCTGATTGCGCTGGTAATGGCAAAACTATTTAGTAGCGCAGAGATTCTAGAGGGGGCATGGCGTATACCCTTTATTTTAGGGGGACTGTTTGGCCTGCTGACTTTGTATTTGCGCAGTTATCTGCGTGAAACACCAGTTTTCAAGGCAATGCAGCAACGCAAGGAGCTGGTAACGGAAATGCCAGTTAAAGTTTTGATTAACCAGCATAAAACTGCTGTTATTATTGGTATGCTGCTCACTTGGTTTTTAACTGGCTGTATTGTGTTGATTCTGCTGGCCATGCCGCAGTTACTGACCGGCAGCTTTGGTTTTTCCAGTGCTCAGGCATTTGAAATGCAGAGCATGGCCATTGTGATGCAAATGCTTGGCTGTGTTATCTATGGCTTGCTCGCTGACCGTGTGGGTACAGGGCGGATACTGATTGGCGGAATTGCGTTTACCGGTTTGATGGCTGCGGTATTCTATCCGGCACTAGGGAAATATGGTGAGAGTATGATTTTTGCCCTGTATATGCTGCTGGGGCTGGCTACTGGTGTGGCCGGTATTATTTCAGCAGCCATGATTCGGATGTTCCCGCCAGCTATTCGCTTTACGGGTATTTCATTTTCTTATAATGTGGCTTATGCGATTGTTGGCGCGTTAACACTACCGCTGGTGCAATGGCTAAGTAGTTTTAGCCCGATTGGCGCCATGTATTATATTCTGCCTTTATGTGTAATGGGCTTGCTCACTGCCTGCGCATTCCAGTGCCGTTATCAGCGCTGATGCCATAGCAGCAGTGGCCACCGCAAAAAAACTGCTTTATCCCGGTGCAGCAACCACTGTGGATAAAGCAGCTTTTTTTGTCAGCAATCAGGCATTGCCTGCATTGGCCTGTTCAGCCTGATACATGGCCTCGAAGTTGATCGGAGCCAGCATTACTGGCGGGAAGCCAGAGCGGGTAATGGTATTGGATACGGTTTCGCGTGCGTATGGGAACAGAATGTTCGGTGCGGCCACGGCCAGCAACATTTCCACATCGTCTTCAGCAATATTGGCGATGCGGAAAATACCACTTTGTGCCACTTCGTTCAGAAACAGAACACGTTCTTCGGTCATTTTGGCGGTAACGGTTACGGTAACGGTTACGTTATAAAATTCGTCTTCCAGTTTTTCAGCAGCAGTAGTTACGCGCATTTCAATTTGTGGTTCGCCGTTTTCCAGAAAGATTTGTGGTGCATGCGGTACTTCCAGTGATAAATCTTTCAGGTAAATTTTTTCAATGCTAAATACCGGTTGTTGTGTAGTTTGTTCTGGTGTTTCTTCTTTTTTGTTCATGCTTTTTCTTTCAACAAAGGGATAAAAGTTAATGTTGCAGATTCATGCTGCCGCGCAGGATGAAGGAGAAAAGAGGATAGTACGTGCTTAGCCTGCCAGCAGATCGTCTAGTTTACCTGCTTGATTCAAAGCATTCAAATCGTCAAAGCCGCCAACGTGTACTTCACCAATATAAATCTGCGGTACAGTGCGACGGCCAGTGCGCTGCATCATCTGTTCACGGATTTGTGGGTCGGTATCAATGCGGATTTCATTAATATCGGTTACACCTTTCTGTTTGAGTAATGCTTTGGCCATCTGGCAATAAGGGCATACACCCGTGGTATACATGGTAATCGGTTGCATTGCAATTTCCTCGTATGCGTACAGATACTGATTAGAATAGAGTAGCATACCGCGAACTGGCGATACTGAACAGGTGCAGGCTTTCTTTGGCTGTATGCTGCGGTATAATTGGTTAATATTCATATAACAAACGGACATATACAGATGATTCGTTTTGAGCAGGTTTCAAAAATATATCCGGGCGGTTTTGCCGCACTGAAAAACCTCAGTTTTTCTATTAACAAAGGTGAGATGATTTTTATTGCCGGCCATTCTGGTGCGGGCAAATCAACTATTCTTAAACTGATTAGTGGTATTGTTAAACCAACCAAGGGCAAGGTGTGGCTGAATAATCAGGATTTAGGACGCCTGAATGACAACCAGCTCGGCTATTTGCGCCAGCATATCGGTATTGTGTTTCAGGACCATAAATTGCTGTTTGACCGCAATGTGTTACAAAATGTGATGTTACCGCTGCGTATTATCGGTTATGAGCGCAAACAGGCGGAGCGCAGGGCACGGGTGGCTATTGAAAAAGTTGGATTGGGCGGGCGTGAGCTGGCTGATCCGATTACCTTGTCCGGTGGTGAGCAGCAGCGGTTGTGTATTGCCCGTGCCGTTGTACACCAGCCCAGCTTACTGATTGCTGATGAGCCTTCGGCCAATCTGGACAGAGCCTATGCACTGGATATCATGGAGCTGTTCAAAACGTTTCATGAAGCCGGCACCACGGTGATGGTGGCCGCACATGATGAAACATTAATGGCTGATTATGGCCACCGTATCATCCGCTTGCAGGAAGGCAGGTTATACGCATGAATCAGTTTATTTCACTGCATAAAGAGGCAGGTTGTAAAGCATTGCGCCAGTTGCTGCGCCAGCCGGTTGCAACCTTGCTGATTTTACTTATGCTGGCGATTGCCATGACTTTACCACTGGCTTTGTATCTCGGGGTGCAGAGTGGGCAGAAGGTACTGGGGCAGATGAATGAAGTACCAACCATGACCTTGTACATGCAGGTTAATGCCAAGACCAGCGACAATCAGGCTGTTGAAAAAGCCTTGCGTGGCAATAAGCAGCTGGAAAAAGTGGTGTTTGTAAGTAAACAGCAGGGGCTGGAAGAGTTACAGCGCAGTATGGGTAATCAGGACCTGGTTTCAATGCTTGACAGCAATCCTTTGCCGGATGCATTTACCGTTACTCCACAAGTGGATACACCAGAGGAGCTGGCCGCATTGCAGACTCAGCTCGCACAGCTACCAATGGTAGAAAGTGTAAAAATGGACGCTGAATGGATGCAAACCCTCTATCAGATTAATCAGTTTGTCCATCACCTGTTGTGGTTTCTGGCCATTACATTGGGGCTGGCGTTTGCTCTGGTGGCCTATAACACCATTCGTTTGCAGATTCTCAGCCACCGTGAAGAAATCGAAATCACCAAGCTGTTAGGGGCACCGGCATCATTTATCCGTCGGCCGTTCCTGTATCTGGCTATCTGGCAAAGCCTCTTGGCTACGGCCATCAGTATCGGATTGTGTTACTGGCTCAACTACCAGACCCAACCCTTACTCAGTGCCATTTTGCAGCCATATGGGGTGCATGTTGTCTGGCGTTTTTTCAATCTCTGGGAAGTGCTGACTATTTTACTGGTGGTTTGTGGATTGGGTATGCTGGGTGCGTGGCTGGCCACCCGCCAGCATTTGCTCAGTTTTAAATCCGTACGATAAAAATATCCCCGCGAGCAGCGGGGATATTTTTGAGTAAGACTAGATCAGCAAAAAAACCGGTTTCTGCATGCTCCCTAATATCAATACTAAATTATTTTTGCTGACGTACCTGTGCAGCCTGTGCCAGTAAGGCAAGCATGGTTTCTGTTTCTTCCCAGCCAATGCAAGCATCGGTGATACTCTGACCATAATTCTCCGGATTGTCCTGTCTTCCGGCCATCAGATTGCTCTCTACCATCACCCCCATAATGTGCTGTTCCCCGGCCTGAATCTGGGCGGCAATATCCTGTGCCACTTCCATTTGCCGGCGGTAATCCTTGCAGCTGTTGGCATGGCTGCAATCAATCATCAGGTTGGGTGTTACCTGATGTTTGTTCAGTTCATTCACTGCTGCCTGCACATATTCATGGCTGTAATTGGGTGTTTTCCCGCCGCGCAGGATGATGTGACAATCCGGATTGCCACTGGTGCGCACAATGGCCGAATGACCTGCTTTGGTTACTGAAAGGAAATGATGCGGATGGCTGGAAGCGCCAATGGCATCAATGGCAATTTTCAGATTGCCATCAGTGCCGTTTTTAAAGCCTACCGGACAGCTTAAACCAGAAGCCAGCTCGCGGTGTACCTGACTCTCCGTAGTGCGTGCACCGATTGCGCCCCAGGAAATCAGGTCGGCAAAATACTGCGGAGTAATCATGTCCAGAAATTCGGTAGCTGCCGGCATGCCCATGTTGTTCAGTTCCAGCAACAGTTTGCGAGCCAGACGCAGGCCATAGTTAATATCGTAGGAACCATCGATACGCGGGTCGTTGATAAATCCTTTCCAGCCTACTGTGGTGCGTGGTTTTTCAAAATAAACCCGCATCACAATCAGTAATTCTTTAGCATATTTTTCGCGTAACACATTCAGCCGTTGTGCATATTCCAGTGCGGCTGCTGGGTCATGGATAGAACATGGGCCGATAATCACCAGTAAACGCTTGTCTCTGCCATGTACCAGAGCAGCAATTTCATCGCGTGTATTATGTACTACTTCAGAAGCTTGTTCAGTGATGGGTAATTCATATAAATGGGCAATAGGTGGCAACAGTTCTTTAATTTCTCTAATTCTAACGTCATCTATTGGGCGAGATGCAACCTGATTCATAATAATTCCTGTTTAACACTATTATTCTAAATTTAAATGATTTACCTATCAGGCTATAATGAATGTGCTTAAAAAGCAAGGATTAAACTTTTGCATAGCTATATTATTGCTCTGATATTAATTTATATAGCAGATAATCATTTTTTATGCCTGATTGGCACATATTCTTAGAATAATATATTAATAAAAACCATTTTGTTGTCTTTGCATAGTAACTAAAATCTTGCAACCGTGATTTTAATCCCAAGTAAATTTCCGGTATAATCGCCCATCCTGTGGTTCGTAAACCTCCCACATTAAAAAACTAGGAAATCAACTATATGCGTGCACAAAATGATCTGGGCACAGTGAGCTTGCTGGGTAATCAGCATACGGAATACCGTAGTGATTATGCGCCTGAGCTGCTGGAAGCCTTTGACAATCAACATCCCGATAACGACTATTTCGTTAAATTTATCTGTCCCGAATTCACCAGCCTGTGCCCGAAAACCGGCCAGCCGGACTTTGCCACCATTTATATCAATTATCTGCCGCGTTTGCGCATGGTGGAAAGTAAATCTTTAAAACTGTATTTGTTCAGCTTTCGCAATCATGGTGATTTTCATGAAGATTGTGTCAACATTATCATGAAAGACCTGATTGCCCTGATGCAGCCAAAATATATTGAAGTATATGGTGAATTTACGCCGCGTGGTGGTATTGCCATCCATCCGTATGCCAATTACGGTGAAGCGGATACGCGCTATAGCGATATGGCCGCACAGCGTTTACTCCAGTTTCAGGTGAAATAATAGCCGCACATTGCATTGCTATACCTTTTGCCAGATTCAGCGCATTGGCGTGGCTTACGCTACCTGATGTGATGGTGGCTGGCTGATTGATAGGAACAAATATGTATGAATTTTCTGCTGCGCAGCGCCATAAAGCATTGCGCTGGCTCACTTTTTGGCACATGCTGGTGATTGTGGCCAGTAATTATTTGGTACAGTTTCCCTTTACCCTATTTGGTTTGCACAATACCTGGGGAGCTTTTACCTTTCCGTTTATTTTTCTTACTACGGATTTAACTGTACGGATTTTTGGTTCTGGCTTGGCCAGACGGATTATTTTCTGGGTAATGCTGCCTTCATTGCTGTTTTCCTATGCCATTTCCGTGCTGTTTCAGGATGGGCACTGGATGGGCTGGGCGGCATTAAGCCATTTTGATTTATTTGTGGCACGGATTGCGCTGGCCAGTTTTGCTGCTTATGTTGTTGGCCAACTAATGGATATTCTGGTATTCAACCGGCTGCGGCAATGTCAGCGCTGGTGGCCGGCACCGAGTGCCTCTGCTGTTCTGGGCAGCGCTGTCGATACATTACTGTTTTTTGCCGTGGCGTTTTATCATTCCCCGGATGCATTTATGGCAGCCAACTGGCTACAGATTTCCCTGACAGATTATGCTTTTAAAATCAGCGTTGCCGCACTTTTCTTTCTGCCTACTTATGGAATTGTGCTGCGCTATTTATTGTACCGGCTGACAGCTTTAGCTCCGCGTACTGTAAACAGGTAATTTAGCATCAAATCATGATATCCCATCCATCAGGCCGCTTTTAAAGCGGCCTGATTGCTATAACAGCTTCTGTTATAATACGCGCCTATTTTCAAATACCTGGCTAAGAGAACATCATGGAAGCAGAGCGGATTAATCAGTTAAACAATATTCTGGATGATATGGCATCCCGCAGTCACGATTTACGGAGGTATCTTTGACTACGCTGGCAAAAAAGACCGTCTGGAAGAAGTAATTGGTTTGTCAGAAGACCCAGAGTTGTGGAACGACCCAAAAAAAGCGCAGGAAGTGGGCAAAGAGCGCAAAGTACTTGAAGGCATTGTGTTGACGCTGGATCACCTGCATAGTGGTATCGAAGACAATCGCATGCTGCTGCAAATGGCCGTAGAGGAAAATGATGCCGACGCCTTTGCTGCGGTACAGGCAGATATTACTGCCTTGCAGGAAGAAGTGGCACAGCTGGAATTTAAACGCATGTTTAATCAGCCGGCCGATGTCAACAACTGCTTTATTGATATTGTTGCCGGTGCCGGTGGCACAGAAGCGGAAGACTGGGCAGGCATGTTACTGCGCATGTATGTGCGCTATGGCGAACGCAAAGGCTTTAAGGTAGAAATCCTCGAAGAAGACGAGGGCGAAATTGCCGGTGTCAACCGGGCTACCATCAAGCTGGATGGTGAGTATGCCTATGGATTGCTGCGTACCGAAACCGGTATCCATCGTCTGGTACGCTATTCACCTTTTGATTCCAATAACAAACGGCATACATCGTTTGCTTCAGTATTTGTGTATCCCGAGGTGGACGATAGTTTTGAAGTTGAAATCAATCCGGCGGATTTACGCGTAGATACATACCGAGCATCTGGTGCCGGCGGACAGCACATTAATAAAACTGATTCAGCCGTACGCATTACGCACGAACCTACCGGTATTGTGGTGCAGTGCCAGAATGACCGTTCGCAGCATCGCAACCGCGAAGAAGCGATGAATATGCTTAAGGCAAAGTTATTTGAGCTGGAAATGCGCCGCCGCAATGAAGAAAAACAGAATCTTGAAGCCAGCAAGGATGACGTGGGCTGGGGACACCAGATTCGTTCTTATGTATTCGATTCATCGCGAATCAAGGATTTGCGTACCGGCTACGAAGTCGGCAATATCAAGGCCGTTATGGATGGCGACCTTGATGGCTTTATCGAAGCCAGCCTGAAACAAGGTGTTTAAATAAAGGGTCACAAGGCTGCCTGCTGTATCTGGGCAGCCTTAATTTTGTAAGGTACGTGCATGGACTGCATTGATGTCATCATTCCCTGCTACAACGCAGAAAACACGCTGACGCGGGCAATTAAAAGTGTGCTGGTACAGCCGGAACTGGGTTGCCTGTGGCTGGTTGATGATGCTTCTACCGATAATACCGCCAGCCTGATTCAGCAATGGCAGCAGCGTTATCCACAACAGATTCGGGCAGAGTTTCTGACAACTAACCGCGGGCCAGCACTGGCACGCAACTGGGCAGCATTGCTTTCAGCCAGCAGCCATATTGCTTTTCTGGATGCTGATGATGCCTACCAGCCCCATGCGCTACAGGCAGCCAGCGCAGTATTTCGTTTTCGTCCACAGGCAGGCTTGCTGCGTTTGCCGGTAACTGGACACAATATTCCAGAACATTATCGTCAGCATGCGCAGTTTGCTCTGGTCTGGCGTACCTTTGAAATGATTACGGCCACCAATACAGTTTTTAACCGCGCCTATTTTCTGGCCTGTGGTGGTTTTCCGGCTGATTCACTGTTTCGGCGTCTGGGCGGCGAAGACGGCGCCCTTGGTCTGGCCACGGTAGAAAGCTGTATGGTGGCCACCCTCTTTGATGAGGCCGGTATGGCTGATATTGGTGTCGATTTTTATGGCCACGACAGCATGCATGTACGTAAACTGCTGGATGCCATGCTGTTCGGGCAGAATCGTCCCGATTGTGATGATGCAGCATTGCAGCAGGCAAATGCCGTTACGCAAACCATTGTGCAACGTTTGCAGAATTTGCGCCAGATACTGGATTACCCCAACCCGGGTAAGCAAGCGTTACAGCTTTTTACGGATTAACCGCTTCACCCTATGTGTAATGGTTATCTGAATTTTTGTCTTTTTATAACTCTGGAAGTAGAAGAAACATGATAAATCCGTTATCTGCCCTGTCTCCGTTGGATGGACGCTATGCGCCGGCTGTGGCTGACCTGCGGCCGATTTTCTCCGAATATGGCCTGATGCATGCGCGCGTACAGGTAGAACTGAGCTGGCTCAAAGCACTGGCAACCGAAGCCGGAATCAGCGAAGTGCCGCCATTCAGTGCGGCCACCATTGCCGAGATTGACCGCGTCATTGCTGATTTTTCTCTCGAAGATGCTCAGGCAGTTAAAGCCATTGAGGCCACGACCAATCATGATGTTAAAGCCATTGAATACTGGTTGAAACAGCGCTTTGCCAATGTGCCAGAAGTACTGGCGGTCAGTGAGTTCATTCATTTCTCCTGTACCAGTGAAGATATCAACAATCTGTCACATGCCCTGATGCTGAAACAGGCGCGGGATGAGGTATTACTGCCCAAGCTTAACGAACTGGTAACCGTATTGCGTAATCTGGCACATACCCATGCGGCTTTACCGATGATGTGCCGTACTCATGGGCAGCCGGCCACCCCCAGTACCCTTGGCAAAGAGATTGCCAATGTGGTGGCACGATTACAGCGCCAGATTCAGGCCGTACAGCAACAGCAGTTTCTGGGCAAAATCAATGGCGCGGTGGGTAATTACAATGCCCATCTGGTGGCTTATCCCGATATAGACTGGGAAGGCCATTGCCGCCGTTTTGTTGAGTACAATCTGGGACTGACTTTCAATCCCTATACCATTCAGATTGAACCACATGATTATATGGCAGAATTTTTCCAGAACATCAGCCGTATCAACACCATTCTGATTGATTTTAACCGCGATATCTGGGGCTATATCTCTATTGGTTACTTTAAGCAGAAAGTGAAAGCCGGCGAAGTAGGTTCATCTACCATGCCGCACAAAGTCAATCCAATTGATTTTGAAAATTCAGAAGGTAATCTGGGAATGGCCAATGCCATTCTGGGTTTTCTGGCCGAAAAATTGCCAGTTTCGCGCTGGCAGCGTGATTTAACCGACAGTACTGTATTACGAAACATGGGCGTGGGTTTCGGCTATACCATACTGGGGCTAAGTGCCCATTTGCGTGGTCTGAACAAGCTGGAAATCAATCCAGCCGCATTTGCCGCAGACTTGGATGCCACATGGGAATTACTGGCTGAGCCGATTCAGACAGTCATGCGCCGCTACGGCGTAGCCAACCCATATGAACAGCTCAAAGAGCTTACCCGTGGTAAACACGGCATTACCCCCGAAAGTTTACAGGTTTTTATTAATCAACTGGCTATTCCAGATACGGCAAAAGCGCAGTTACTGGCACTGACACCAGCATTATATGTAGGTAAAGCACAGGAACTGGCTGAACGGATTTAAATCTTTTTCAGACATAACGGTGGGCACTCTGCCCACCGTTATTGTTTATCTGAATACAAGAGAAACTTTCTCACCACAACTAAAACAGCAGCACAATTAAATACCGAATTACTGTTACTGGCATCGACTTTATCCAGATGTGGATAACTTGGCAGAAATTAATTGGCACTTATCATTTATGTGGATAATTTACTAGCTCAATCAGTTTATTATCCGGGATTATAAATATAAATCGAAGTGATTTTTCCACAGGCACCGGTTCTGGTGTTTGGTTCTGGTTTCAGTGGAATATTATGCTGATGCATGATGGCCATTACTTCATCCAGTGTTTCTTCAACAATGAAACACAAATCGCTAAGCCTGAGGTAGGGTGCTGTGCTTTTAGCTTAAATTCATGTCCCAGCTGGTGTAAATTAATTTTCATCTGACCAAAATGCAGCGCAGTGCAGTTATCAGCGAAGGTACTTACCTACATGCTAAGTATATTGGCATAAAAGGCGCACGATGTTTGAATATCTTTAACGGTTAATAGCAGATGATCCAGTGCTTTAATCAGCATAAATTGTTCCCTTACTGTGAAATATGGCGGATTTTAGCTTCAGTATAAATCTGGTCTGTCTGATATAAATTTGATGCTACAGATTCAGGAAATAAAATCGTTAACACTATTGGTTGTAGTCAGATAAACAAACCTGTATCAGATAAAATTGGTATGGCTGGCACATAACCATCAATTTATCTATGAGTGAAGTAACATAATTATTCTGCTTAACGATTAGTAACAGACAATTAAATATTTATAGAGCCACTATTAATTAATGTTTCTGCTCAAAAAGTAGCCAATAAAAAGCACTATACAATTTTATCTGAAATAAAATCTGTGCAGCTTGTACAAATGCAGCACTTGATAAGGGCTGGTATCGATACGCCAAAATAGAAAGCTGTATGTCAGAGGTACTGGAAATGATACAGTCAATTGGGTAGCAGGGATTATTAAAATGGTTATCCCTTTTATGTGGCATAAATACGCTATCGCTAAGATAATATATCAGATAAAATAAAATTACATAGTCATATAGAATGGTAATTCTATACAATTGCTTTATGTGATGCTTATCTGCTAATAATTGAATATTCAAAATACTTATAACCAAGTAATTTTATTTGTACAGCATAAATATCTTGGCAGCTTATTTATTGTAAGCAGTATCTGTTGCAGTCAGTATCAGGAAAATTTATATTCCCATGATCAATGTATATAGCAACTTATATGATAACTGCTTAATAGCGCTACTTAGCTTATTCAGAATAAAACGATTACGCAAACGGTAGATATAAAAATGCCAATGCTTTTTAAGAGCATTGGCATTGGAATTAAACTAATTATTCCATACGTAATTCCGCAGCACGGGCATGTGCCGTCAGCCCCTCACCATGTGCCAGAATGCTGGCAATCTGGCCTAACTTTCTGGCTCCCTGAGCAGAAACCTGAATCAGGCTGCTGCGCTTTTGAAAATCATATACGCCCAGCGGAGAAGCAAAGCGGGCGGTGCGGCTGGTTGGCAAGACATGATTAGGACCGGCGCAGTAATCCCCCAGACTTTCACTGGTATACTGTCCCATAAAAATCGCACCTGCATGGCGAATTTTCGGTGCCCAGTTTTGCGGGTTGGCTACCGACAATTCCAGATGTTCAGGCGCCAGATAATTGGCAATCTCACAGGCTTCATCCAGATTCTGTACCTGAATAATGGCACCGCGATTGGCCAGTGACGCTTCAATGATTTCTTTGCGCGGCATTTGTGCCAACAGTGCCTGCATCTGTGCTTCTACTTCGTGCGCATAGTCAGCATCGGTAGTAATCAGAATCGCCTGAGCAATTTCATCATGTTCTGCCTGACTGAACAAATCCATCGCCACCCATTTGGCTGGGGTAGTGCCGTCAGCAATAACCAGAATTTCACTTGGTCCGGCAACCATATCGATACCCACCACACCAAATACGCGCCGTTTGGCAGCGGCAACATAGGCGTTGCCCGGGCCGGTAATCTTGTCAACCTGAGCAATACTCTGTGTACCGTAAGCCAGTGCTGCTACAGCCTGTGCACCGCCAATGGTAAATACCTGTGTTACACCGGCTACATAGGCCGCAGCCAAAACAATATCATTACGTTCTCCATAAGGCATAGGTACAACCATCACAATTTCAGCCACACCGGCCACATGTGCTGGTATAGCATTCATCATTACCGAGCTCGGATAGGCAGCCTTGCCACCGGGAACATAAATACCTACCCGGTCCAGAGCAGTAATCTGCTGTCCCAGTAGCGTACCGTTTTCATCCTCATACTGCCAAGACTGCTGTTTCTGGTGCTGATGATAGCTTTCAATCCGTTTGGCTGCGGTTTGTAATGCCGTCTGGGCATCTGCCGGCAGTCGGGTAAAGGCTGCGGCCAGGTCTGCCTGACTTAAAGTCAGCTCAGCCATGGATTGTGCCTGCGTATGGTCAAAGCGATTGGTGTATTCGATTACAGCAGCATCACCACGCTGCTGTACATCTGCACAGATAGCAGCCACGGCTGCATCCACTTGTGGATCCTGTGCAGTTTCAAACGCCTGTAGTGCAGTTAACTGAGTCTTAAAATCAGCATCCTGCGTAGAAATATATTTCATACCTTTGTATTTCGGGCAGCCTAAGCTGCCCGATCCTGATATTATTAATTAAAGATTGTTACCAAAATTATCATCATCTTCATCAATAACAGGTGTTACTGATTTGGCAGCAAGTTCATGTGCCGGAATGGTATTGCCATCTACTTCAACATCATAGGGTTTAATTACCCGTACCCGCAAGCCACGGCCGGCTTTGCGGCTGTCTACCCATTCACTGCTGATGGCTGCAATGGCGTTATTAGCACTATCAAAGCCATAATCTCTGGCATTGAAGCCACCATCGCTGGTTACCAGCTCACGGGCAACTGAGCTGACTGTTGCCCAGCCTTCGATATCACAGGTGCGCTCAATGGCTTTCTGCACCATTGGTACCAGACGGTTCCAGTGATGACGGCTGGAAGTTTCATTACTGGAACGGCCAGGCTTGGCTGAACGGCTATTGAAAGCAGATTTAGACGGGCGGCCACGACCACGGCCGCTTGTGGCCGGAGTTACTGCAGCTTCAAATACGGTTTTGCGAGGACGGCCACGACCGCGCTTGGTCTGGTCTTCACGCGTTTTATCGTAATTGGTAAATTCTGGTTCCTGAGTTTCAATTTGTACCAGCAGCGGCTCTTTATCTTTCTTTTTCTCTTCCGGTTCAATGGTTACACTGACCTTTTCTGCCGGCATTGCTGTAGAGACTGCCGGAATGGTAATTACCAGCGGTGCATCATTGTTCTGCTGGAAAGCCGCTTGTTCACCAACCGGTGCATAAGACTTGCTTTCTGTTTTCGGAGCAAGATTATTATTGCGTTTTTTCAGACGCAGCCATAAATGATTACCATGCATCTGAGTTTCAAAAATGTCTATCGCATTAATCAGATAGGAAAGTTTGGTATAGCCATAATTGCGCGCATCAAAATCAGAATTTACCTTGTTGATATATTGACCAACCACACCCAGTGATGTCCAACCCTCATCATCAGCATGTTCCTTCACTGCATTACGGAACAGATTTATCAGTGCAGTATCCTGTTTCAGCTCGGCTGGGGTTTTGCGTTTATTGCGGAAAATTGGTGTCTGAGTTTTGTCTTCACCGATTTCTATCGTAGTATGGCTGAGCAGATTTTCGGTATAAATAAACTTGTCACAAGCTTTGCGGAATGATTCTGGCGTTTTCTTCTGCCCGAAACCATACACGGTCAGTCCATTTTCGCGGATACGCGAAGCCAGACGGGTAAAATCACTGTCGCTGGAGACAATACAGAAACCATCAAAAGTATTACTGTACAATAAATCCATCGCATCAATGACCATAGCCATATCAGTGGCATTTTTTCCCTTGGTGTAAGCGAACTGCTGCACCGGGGTAATCGCATGTGGTAATAGTGCGTCTTTCCATTTGGACAAACCACTACTCCAGTCGCCATAAATACGTTTAACACTGGCAATGCCATATTTCGCAATTTCTTCCAGTAAAGATTCCACAGTACTGGCTGAAGTATTATCCGCATCAATGAGTACTGCTAGTTTGGCTGAATTTTCTGTAGTCATTTAAAGAATTCCTATTCAATATAAATAAGCTTAAAAATAAGTTTAAATTTGTTGATTTTTTGCATAGGCAAAAACATCAATAATGGGTTGTATGGCTGCATATTTCAGCTTTAAAGCCGCCTTGTTTACCACCAGCTGACTGGAAATATCCACAATATGTTCCACTGCATGCAGATTATTTGCCTGTAATGTATTACCGGTAGAAACCAGATCGACGATTGCATCGGCTAATCCTACCAATGGAGCCAGCTCCATCGAACCATACAGTTTAATCAAATCAATATGCACACCCTTACCGGCAAAATGCTCGGCAGCAATATTCGGGTATTTACTGGCTACCCGTAAACGGCAACCAGGCTGCGAAGCTGCCGCGTAATCAAAGCCCTTGCGTACCGCCACCATCATCCGGCATCGGGCAATATTTAAATCCAGAGGCTGATATAGCCCATCGCCATCATGTTCAATTAAAACATCTTTTCCGGAAATTCCAAAATCTGCCGCGCCATATTGCACATATGTGGGCACATCTGTTGCGCGGACAATAATTAAACGGATATTTTCATGATTCGTATTAATAATCAGTTTGCGTGATTGTTCCGGGTCTTCAATCGCATGAATTCCCGCCGCTGCCAGTAGTGGCAGAGTTTCTTCATAAATTCGACCTTTGGATAACGCTATGGTTAATTGTGCAGTCATTTTTTTCAGTATAGAGGAAAAGTAAAACTTTTTTAAGCTATAAATTTATTATTGGCTAAAAATAAATTTGTATAAAATATAAAAATATTAATTAAATAATTTTAGTCTAACAATTGTTTTATGTCATGGGTCAATTGAGTGGCTGTCTGGCTGTGTGGTTCATAAACCACGGTATGTCCCTGTTTATCTAGTAAATAAGTACCTGTGCTGTGATCAACTAAATATTCATTTGAGCTACGCCCGGCTACTTTGTGTACAGCGATTTTATATTGGCCGATAACATTATTAAGCGCTTCCATGTGCTGTTTGTCTACAGTTAAACCAATAAAATCCGGATTAAAAGCGGATGCATAAGCAGTCATAACCTGTGGCGTATCACGCTGAGGGTCTACAGTAATAAATAATACCTGTACCTGTTTACCCTTTTCCCCCAACTGATTTATGGCGTCTGCATAGGCAAGCAGATTGGTTGGACATACATCAGGGCAATGAGTATAGCCAAATACCAGCGCTACCACCTTACCCTGAAAATCTCGCAGATGTATTGTTTTCCCATTTACACCCAGCAAAGAAAAATCTTTGCCACCAAGACCTGCATCACGTACATCGCTGCCTTCAAAACTATATTGCTTTGGCTCAACAGCGTTTGTACTTGCTACCTGTTCCGTAGACGCTGCCTGCTGTGGTTGGCATGCGCTTAGCATCAGTGCAGATATCATTAAAGCCAGAAAAGATTGGATTTTAAGCATAAATTTATTAATAATACAAAAGTTGTACATTTATAATGTTCAGATAACAATACTATACAGATTTTTAGTTCTAATTAATAAGTAAAATATAAAAAAATCCAAATATAAAATCAATATTTTATTCAGAAATAATTAGAAAAAAATTTTTGCCATAAAAAAATTCTTTACAACAACAGAAAATCCGTTATAATGCCGTTTTCTTCGCTAGCCCAGGTGGCGAAATTGGTAGACGCAGGGGACTCAAAATCCCCCGCCGCAAGGTGTGACGGTTCGAGTCCGTCCCTGGGCACCAGATTTTGAAAACCGCTGATAACAGCGGTTTTTTTACGTCTGTTACCTGGCGATTTTATGTGTCCCAGATAATGGGCAATCAGCCAGACTGCTGGTCAGGTATTGTGTTTAAGCAGACAAAAACTTTGTGGTTAAACTAACCTGTTCAACACAGTATTTATGGCAGATTTCGCAGAACGCAGACTTTATTATAAAAATGTACCATGTTTATCATGTATGCATTTATTTTTACCAATAGTAATCATACAGTTACAGACTGGACATTATTGACAAATCTTTCAAGACAAATTATTAAAATTCACTGAACAAATGATTATTAAACAGGCTGATAGCAAAAAAAAAGATTTGGAGGCACTAGAGCAGCTATTGCAATGGCCTGATTTAGCGCAACAGACACGGCAAAATATTGAGCAGCAGATACGATTAATTCGCTCGGGCATAAAAGGCGAAGCAGAATCAGCTTATCAGTTGCAATTTCATTTTGGCAATCACCCTGATTGGGTAATTATCAACGATTTGAGGTTGCAATATCAGGGTAAAGTGGCACAAATAGACCATTTACTGATTAATCGTCACCTGCAAATATTTGTATGTGAAAGCAAAAGAGTAGCTGGTAGTCTGATTATCAATGAACTGGGTGAATTTTCACGCATGTATAAAGGCAAAGGACAAGGCATGCCTTCGCCACTGGAACAGAACCAGCGCCATATCACCTTACTGAGCAAACTGTTGCAAACCAATCTGATTCAGTTGCCCAGCCGTTTCGGCTGGCGGCTACGACCATCCATGCACAGTCTGATACTGATTTCCAATGATGCCTATATCCGGCGTCCTAAAATTTCTGTACCAGGGCTGGATCAGATTATTAAAAATGAACAGCTGAAAACAAAAGTGCACCAGTTAAGCAAAGGTTTGGGTATATTCAGTTTTATTCGCACTGCATCGTGCACCAGTCTGCAAAAATTTGCCCGCCAGCTAGTGCAGCTGCATCAACCGGCACAATATGACTGGTTAGGCTATTTTGGCTTGAATCATTTAGCCAGTAAATTTGCTCACCTTGCTACTGAGATTCAGCCACAATCGCAGACTGAAAACCAGAGTCAAACAGCCAGCCATTATTTTTGTATTGCCTGTCATAAAAATATTACCGCCAGTGCCGCTTACTATTGCTGGAATCATAAAAACATATTTGGTGGAAAAGCTTATTGTTATCAATGCCAGCAAAAAATTAAACAGCAATAAATACATTACTCGTGAATTTCCGTATCCTCGTTTGATATACCTTAGCTTTTATCGTCAACAAAAACGATTGATATCAGACATCCATAACAGGAATGGATTAAAGCCAATATTTTTTACACAATAAGTACTGGTAAAAAAAGTTACAGAAATGCAATACTATAATTATCAGATATGAAAGTGCGACTTTTGAATTTATACAAGCAATATGCAGTAGTAATATTTGTTTTCACAGGTAGCCATATCTACGAAACTGCCACGAATATTATTCTTATATAAATTCAACAGGTTGAACTATCATATCAATATTGTAGACAATAACAGGAATCCAATTATGAACATTGCCGATATTTCCAGACAGCGTTATACCACCAAGCATTATGATAAAACCAGAAAAATCCCGGCTGAGCAATTAACGCAATTATTCGAAGTTATCAGAAACAGCCCTTCTTCAGTAAATGCTCAACCATGGCATTTCTTTGTAGTGGATAATGATGCGGCACGTGCCAGAATCATGCCAGCAATAATGGAAATAAATCATCCACGGGTAGCAGATTCATCTCATACTCTGATATTTTGTGCCAAAACACCGCTGGATGAACAGCATTTACAAACCGTGCTAGCACAGGAAGAAAAAGATGGCCGTTTTGGAGAAGGTGAAATCAAGGAAATGATGGATAAAGGTCGCCATTTCTTTGTAAATAAAAACAGCACTACGTCACAAGCTCAGCTCGAATGGGAAAGCAAACAGTTATATATCGTACTGGGACAGCTATTATTTGCTGCTGCCGCTATTGGCATTGATTCAACGGCGATCGAAGGTTTTGATGATGAAAAAATGGATGATATTTTAGAATTAAAACAACAGGGCTTAAAAAGCATTCTGGTGGTAAGCCTCGGTTATCGTGCTGCTAATGACAGTAATGCCAGTCGTCCGAAATCACGTCTGCCGATAGAACAGATATTTACCCAGATATAATTTATTTTCTGATTTTATAAATAAAATAGATTCTTTTAGTTAACTGAAAGAATCTATTTTGATATAAGGCTAATTGGTATTAGCAGTAGCCACACCAATAATATTTACATACTTAAATGATAATATTTGATGTTAACAGATAGTATAACCCGCTTGGTTTGATACAAAATTTATTTGTATTTGTCTTGTAATCTTAATATTTCAATAATAACATAAAAATTTTATCTAATTTATATTATTGAATTTTAATAGAAAATATTGATTTTTTATTATCTGAATGAAGAATGTGCCAGTATCCGATTAAAGCAGTTCAATATGTCATATGCTTAATAGCTGAGGCTAAACTCTATATATAAGGGAAAATTTTCCCTAAAAATAGGTTTCTAAGTTAGGTTTTCAATTAATATATAAAATATCCAGTCAGCAGATTCATAATATCAAACGGCATGATTGCCCATTAGTCCAATAAAAACTCTGCTTACAGTGAAATGAACACGAGATGAACGTTAATGTTGATTGTGAATATAAATAATTAACTTATCAAATTGTTACTGTAAGAAAAATACATGAAACCCACCTTTTTTAAATTACCGTTCTTTTTTGTACTGTTTTATTGGCTGCTCGATATCAAATTTTTGTTTAGGTATGAACTATTTATGGATAATACAGTTTTCAACTAGGCAAGTTAAGCCGTATATTCCGATAAATTCTCTTGCATCAATAATTGTTTGTATAATTATATCTAATACTTTTACTCAGTTAGCAAATCTGGTTGTAATTTTTATCACTCCAGCAATAGCGGTTGTGCTGGTATGCGATTTATCGGGTCAATAAAAAATCTTTAGTATGTATTCTTCATTTTAAGTTTCTTTCTTGGTGCTGCTACAGAACCTTTAGAACGTAATGCTGTAATTATTGCTTCTTATTCGATTTTTTTATTGATTGTTAATTATCATTGGCTATTTTGCTTTACGCAAACAATTTACTGTTATCGAAGATAAAGTACAAGTAAAAGCATTAATTTTAAGTTCCACCATTGCTTTTATTTTGACATTGTTGCTGGCGATAATTGCTTTCTTTCTCAATTCATATTGTTGGCAATGGTTTGAAAATAGAATTTATTCATTAACAGAACAAGAAGCGATAGCTTATGGGATATATTATTTCTTCTTGCTTTATGAGCAATTGGCTGGGTAATGGCTCGTAAAACAGTAAAGGCATTTTTTAGTAAATAAAATTTGCACCAATTCACTAAATTGATTTTGAATTCGTTACATTGGCATTAATCAAGTTTAATTTTGATGGCTATTAACGGAGATACTTTTATATCGAGCGCAACGAGTGTTGCACCATAACAATAATCCTCATCACCCTCATTATTACCAAATTACCCACCCATCTCAAATCTTTCGGAATAAGCTCCTTTTTCCATCGTAACAGACATTATTTTTGTCTTTAGCGTAGTAGCGGGTACAGTAATGGCTAGTAACGATTTCAAACATTTCAGGATCTAAATCATCCAGTACAAATCAGTTTAATTCGAATAATATTTATAAATATGATTTTTATCTTTAAAATGATTTTCCTGTGCCACAAATTGAGCACTATTAGGAGCAACATAAGGTAATTTGTGCTTTTCATAAAAAAGTGGTTTTTGTCTTTCACCATATGCTTAGCTAAACCTGAGATAATGCCATCTTTCTTAAACATTAAGCTATTTACATCGGCAGCCAATTTGTCGGCTCAGATAAATGTTAGGTTGAAACATAGCAGACCTAGTCATCAATAATATAATGTCCAGTATCTAATGAGTTGAATTTGATCATTAGAAGAATCTGTAATCCAAAGTCCTCTCTTGGCAAAAGCAGTTTGCTCAAAAAGGAATATTGTCGCTATAGCAAAAATAAAACGAATAATCCAAAAAAAGTGCTTTATTTTTTGCATGGATAAATCCTCTGTATCTAATAAAGAATTTCCAATCCTTATTGTTATACTCGTTTGAGGCACAGGCACCAAATATTGCCATGTTTCAATTTATCATCACTCGTCTTAGAGTAGATTAATGTATAGCATGAGTTAATCTATTTCCAGTAAATTGGATGGCATATTGCGTTATAATTATATGAAATTTAATATTTTATAGCTCAGAGTTTATATCCATTTCTCTACAATAAAGCACGGGGCTTTAAGCTTATTGATAATAAAAATATAACTACTAAGCCGATTATTTCAAAATGACATGCTACGCATTAATTAAAATACATAAAATTTTATATCGTCTTTCAATACAAATATATTTTTTGGCATGGTTTTGAATCAGTAATCATTAATTATGCTGGCTGTTCAAATATTGGTAGCCATTTTCACTGACAAATATAGGTATATTAATATCATGGTCTTCTGATTGAATTGAATCCACTTGCTGGCAGCTAAATCCAGCACCTATTAATAATGGCTGACGATAGCGAAATCTTGCCAGAGTTGCATCATAATAGCCGCCACCCTGTCCCAGTCGATTACCCTGATGATCTATGCCAAGTAGTGGTATCAGCATAGTATGTAAATAGCGTGCCCGGATTTTGCATCCATTAAACTGCGGTATTTTGTGCTTGCCAGTATTCTGGTGATGCAGACTCAGATAACGAACAGTAGCGTGACGGCGAGGGAGACGAGGGCAGGGTGTAAACCATAGCTGGCGTTTTTTAGGTTCAATATAAGGCAAATAAACCTGAGCGCCGCGTTTCTGCGCCGTTACAATTAACGACCATAAAGATAATTCACTACCAACAGCCCAGTATACGGCTATGCGTTTCTGGCGCCGGATAAATGGGTATAAAAGACAGTTGATTTTCTTGGTCGCTAATCGACGTGTTTCTTGGCTTAATGCTTTCCTGCGTTGGCGCAACAGTCGCCGTAATTGTTGTTTATCTGAGTGAGTAGTCATGGATTTCAACTAACAAATTTATATACAATGGTTTTAGACGATGGAATAAGGGGTATGGATTGCTATACTTGTGAAGATGTATTTTTTCCTGTATTATTCCGTGGTTTTACCTCGGTAAAAAATTTTTAGTAACGCTCGCATCGTACGCGAAAGGGTGCTCTGTTGCAGAGTTCTATGCGTGGCGGTGTCAGGCTTTAACCCTTTAAGGATTGAATTATGTCACAAATTACCATGCGCCAGATGCTGGAAGCAGGCGTACACTTTGGTCACCAGACCCGCTACTGGAACCCGAAAATGGCTGAGTATATTTTCGGTGCGCGTAACAAAATCCATATCATCAATCTGGAAAAAACCCTGCCGCTGTTTGTAGAAGCACAGGATGTTGTGCGCCGTCTGGCTGCCAACAAAGGTACTGTTCTGTTTGTAGGTACCAAACGTCAGGCACGTGATATCATTAAGGAAGAAGCAACCCGCGCTGGTGCTCCTTACGTGGATCATCGCTGGCTGGGCGGTATGCTTACCAACTACAAAACCGTAAAACAGTCTATCAAACGTCTGGAAGAAAAAACCGCTGCGCTGGAAAATGCCACTGAAGCCGGTTATGGTAAAAAAGAAGTGCTGGAAATGCAGCGCGAAGTGGCCAAGCTGGAACGCTCTTTAGGCGGTATCAAAGACATGAAAGGCTTGCCGGATGCGATTTTTGTTATCGATACCGGCTATCAGAAAGGTACGCTGGTAGAAGCTGCCAAGCTGGGTATTCCGGTTATCGCTATCGTTGATACCAACAACAGCCCTGACGACGTTAAATACGTGATTCCGGGTAATGACGACTCAGCCAAGGCAATCCGTCTGTATTGCCGTGGTATTGCCGATGCCATTTTAGAAGGTAAGGCTCAGTCTTTACAGGAAGTGGTACAGGCTGCTCAGGCTGCGGAAGAAAGACAGGCTGCAGCTACTGCTGAGTAATCAGTAATCTCGCATCTTTGTAAAAGAAGGGGACGTTAGTGCCCCTTTTTTTGAAACAATTTTCAGCCTGATATCCATCCGGCTGAGCGTAATCAAGTTTAAGGAGTAAAACATGGCTGCAATTACTGCAAAAATGGTAGGTGATTTGCGTGCTGCTACCGGTTTGGGCATGATGGAATGCAAAAAAGCACTGGTAGAAGCTGAAGGTAACATGGAAAAAGCAGAAGAAATTCTGCGCATCAAATCCGGTGCCAAAGCTGGCAAACTGGCCGGCCGTACTGCGGCAGAAGGCGTAGTTGCTGATTATGTAGATGGCAAAGTAGGTGCCGTTGCCGAAATTAACTGTGAAACAGACTTCGTAGCCAAAGATACCAGTTTTATGGCATTTGCTCAGGCTGTGGCCAAAGCTGTTGCCGTACATAACCCTGCTACTCTGGAAGCTCTGGCTGAAGCCAAAACTGATGACGGTGTAACTATTGAAGAAGCACGTAAAGCTGTTATTGCCAAACTGGGTGAAAACATTACTGTACGTCGCTTCGAACGCATTGAAACCGACAACAGTCTGGTTACCTATATGCACGGTACCAAAATCGGTGTACTGGTTGAGCATAAAGGCGGCGACACTCAGGCTATCCGTCAGGTAGCAATGCATATCGCTGCCTCCAAGCCACAATGTGTTTCTGCTGCTGAAGTAGACCCTGAAATTGTAGCTAAAGAACGCCACATCTATGAAGAACAAGCAGCTGCTTCCGGCAAACCGGCAAACATCATTGAAAAAATGGTTGAAGGCCGCGTGCAGAAGTTTCTGGCTGAAGTAACCCTACTGGGACAGCAGTTTGTTATCAATCCTGATCAGACTGTGGAAAAATTCCTGAAAGAACAGAATGCTGAAGTAAACCGTTTTGTTGCTTTCCACGTTGGTGAAGGTATTGAGAAAAAAGAAGTAGATTACGCTGCTGAAGTCGCTGCTGCTTCTAAAGTATAAGGCAATTAATGCCATGGGCACTCTGGATTCAGGATACTGAATCAGGGTGCTTTTTTTTGAGTTATCTGTTTACTCCGGTTGAGATAACTGAAATAAAAGTTCCCATCCTTATCCATTGAAAATTATAGTGATAGCTGTTAATTATCTAATGGCAAACTGACAGAAAGAATGATCATGACTAAACCAGCTAAATACAAGCGTGTATTATTGAAACTATCCGGTGAGTCCCTGATGGGGCCAGATGCTTTCGGTATCAATCGCGATACCATTATGCAAATCACCGCACAGGTCAAAGAAGTGGTCGACATGGGCGTAGAAGTAGCCATTGTTATTGGTGGTGGTAACATCTTTCGTGGCATGGCACAGTCAGCCAAAGGCATGGAACGTGCAACAGCCGATTACATGGGCATGATGGCAACAGTGATGAATGCATTGGCCTTGAAAGAGGCATTTGAAACCCAGCAGGTTAAAGCCCGAGTTCAGTCTGCCCTGAGTATGCAGCAGGTTGCAGAAACCTATGCCCGTCCCAAAGCCATTCAGTATCTGGAAGAAGGCAAGGTGGTAATTTTCGCAGCAGGAACCGGTAATCCGTTTTTCACCACAGATACAGCAGCCAGCTTACGTGGTGTGGAAATGAATTGTGATATTATGTTAAAAGCAACCAATGTAGATGGTGTGTATACTGCCGACCCCAAAACCAATCCTGAGGCTAGACGTTATCAAGAGATTACCTTTGATGAAGCGATCAGCCAGAACCTCAAGGTGATGGATGCTACAGCATTTGCCTTATGCCGCGAGCAGAAACTGAATATCGTAGTATTTGGTATATTCAAGCCAGGTGCACTGAAAAATGTCATTATGGGTGAAGACGAAGGTACATTGGTTCACGTATAAAACCCACCAGAGTACTTAACTAAACTTGTGGTGACGCGTATAACTGCGTTAGTATGCGCGTTTGCCATTTTCTGGTAGCAAAAATTTCGAAAAGATTGAAATAAATGCAGCCAGTTCAGACAGGAATGTTCATGATTAACGAAATTCAACACACCGCTGAAACCAAAATGCAGAAATCCCTTGAAGTATTGCGCGATAATCTGTCTAAAGTCCGCACAGGACGCGCGCATACCGGATTACTTGATCAGGTAGAAGTAGAATACTACGGAAGCATGGTTTCAGTTAGTCAGGTTGCCAGCGTAACCTTGCTGGATGCACGTACCATTGGGGTTAAACCCTATGAAAGCAAAATGGCAGCCGTTATCGAAAAGGCAATCCGCAACTCCAATCTGGGTTTGAATCCAGCAGCCATGGGTGATTTAATTCGGGTGCCAATGCCAATGCTCACTGAAGAGCGGCGTAAAGATTTGATAAAAGTAGTCCGTGGCGAAGTGGAAGATGGCCGGGTAGTAGTCCGTAATGTCCGCCGTGATGCCAATAATGACCTCAAACGTCTGCTTAAGGACAAGGAAATCAGTGAGGATGAAGCACACCGTGGCGAAGAAGGCATTCAGAAACTTACCGATAAATACATTGCTGAAATTGATAAAATGTTGGCCACCAAAGAGGCCGACCTGATGGCAATCTAAACCTTTTAATCGACGTAAAGGATGTGTTTTGACTACCAGTAGTACCCAAAGCGTACCTGATCACACTGAAATTCCGCGTCACATAGCCGTTATCATGGATGGTAACGGACGCTGGGCTAAAAAGCGTTTTATGCCGCGTATCATGGGGCATAAAAAAGGTCTGGAAATGCTAGAAGAAATGACAGCCAACTGCGCTCGTATGGGCGTAGAGTATCTGACTGTCTTTGCTTTTTCTACCGAAAACTGGCGTCGCCCGGTTGATGAAGTTAATTTTCTGATGAACCTGTTTTTGCAATCATTGCAAAAACGGGTACAAAGACTGCATAAAAATAACCTGCGTCTGCGTGTCATTGGCGATCGTAGCCGTTTTGCAGCAGAAATCGTGCGTGGTATTGAAGAAGCCGAAGCATTAACAGCCGCTAATACTGGCCTTACGCTCACAATCGCAGCCGATTATGGTGGCCGCTGGGATATTTTGCAGGCAGCCAATCAAGCTATTGCGGCTGGTGCCACCGAGCTGACTGAGACCAGTATTCTACCGTATCTGTCACTTGGTGATGCTCCGGAGCCGGATCTGTTTATCCGTACTGGTGGTGAAACCCGCATCAGTAATTTTCTTTTATGGCAACTGGCTTATACCGAGTTATATTTCACGCCGGTTTTGTGGCCTGACTTTGACGAGTCCCAGCTAGATACTGCTATCCGCTCCTATCAGGTACGGGAGCGACGGTTTGGCAGAACTTCGGAGCAGTTGCCTCTTACCCAACAGCGTCCCTGATTTTATGCTCAAACAACGTATTCTCACTGCTCTGGTTTTATTGCCCCTAATGATAGGTATGTTGTTTGGGGCCAACAACAGTTTATGGGCTGCTTTCAGCGGTTTGATCGCATTACTGGCGTTATGGGAATACGCCCGTATTGTTCATTTTTCTAGTATCCAGAACGCCCTCTATCTGCTATTAAGTGCAGCAGGGGGCTGTTGTCTTTATTCCTATTGTCAACAGACTGTATTGCCACTATGGATACAGATAACAGTACTGCTGTTTTGGCTGATTATCGTGCCAGTCTGGCTAAAATTTAAATGGAAAATCGGAGCAAACCTGTTTGGTATCCTGATAGGCTGGCTGTTAATGGTACCTTTCTGGCAGGCTTTAATATCCCTGCGGCCAGATACCGCAGCAGCTACTGCTCTGCTATCCATCATGGCACTGGTGTGGATTGCCGATATTGCGGCCTATTTTGTCGGCAGGGCAGTGGGTAAACGCAAACTGGCACCGACAATCAGCCCGAATAAAAGCTGGGAAGGTGCCATTGGCGCAGTTATCTGCGTTGCTATCTATACAGTTGTCCTGCAACAGCAAAGCTGGCTGCCCATTACCTTGCCTTGGTGGCAAAACCTTTGTCTGGCGGTGATTCTGACTGCTGTGAGTATCTGCGGCGATTTACTGGAAAGCTGGCTCAAGCGTGCCGGAGGTGTAAAAGACAGCAGCCAGCTTTTACCCGGCCATGGCGGGGTGTTTGACCGAGTAGATTCTCTGATTGCCGTACTAAGCGTGTATGCAGCCTTACTGGCCTGTTTTAGTGTAAAGTGATTTCCTGATGAGTGGTTGTAATCCAACGTCCATAACCATCCTGGGGGCTACCGGAAGTATTGGCCTCAATACTCTGGATGTTATTGCCCGACATCCCGAACGATTTGCTGTTTTTGCGTTGACTGCACACCAGCAAATTGATCGTCTGGCAGAATTATGTATTCGTTTTCAGCCAGTTTATGCTGTAGTTGCCTCAGCAACACAGGCAAGTGCCCTGCAAGTACAATTACAGGCTGCCGCTGTGACTACTGAGGTATTATTTGGTGAGCAGGCCCTGTGTGATGTCGCTCAGGCCAGTGAAACTGATGCAGTCATGGCTGCCATCGTCGGTGCTGCCGGGTTAAAACCAACTCTGGCCGCGGCCAAAGCAGGTAAAACCATTTATCTGGCAAACAAAGAAACTCTGGTAGTTGCCGGTGCATTATTTATGCAAACTGTACAGCAAAATGGTGCGCGCCTGTTACCGGTTGACAGTGAGCACAATGCCATTTTTCAGGCTTTGCCGGCAGATTATCAGGGTGATTTGGAGCAGGCCGGAGTGGCTTCGCTGATTTTAACTGCATCAGGCGGTCCTTTCCTGCATACTCCACTGGCAGATTTTGCTGCCATTACCCCAGAAGCCGCGATACAGCATCCCAACTGGCAAATGGGGCGCAAAATTTCCGTTGATTCAGCCAGCATGATGAATAAGGGGCTGGAGTTGATTGAGGCACGCTGGCTATTTAATGCCGCTGCCGAACGGCTGGAAGTAGTCATCCATCCGCAAAGTGTGATACACAGTATGGTACGCTACATAGATGGCTCAGTGCTGGCACAAATGGGTGAGCCGGATATGCGTATTCCGATTGCACATTGCCTGGGATTGCCAGACAGAATTGACTCAGGGGTTAAACAGCTAGATTTTACCCGTTTAAGTGGCTTAAACTTTCTGGCACCGGATTTTGTACGCTTCCCATGCCTGAAACTGGCCTATGATGTATTGCACAGCAGCCACGCTGCCAGCTCCTGTATACTGAACGCGGCCAATGAAATTGCAGTGGCTGCCTTTTTGGAAGGGCTTATTCGCTTTACCGAACTGGCATCAGTAGTAGACAACTGTCTACAGCACTTCAGTGGGCAGTCTGCATCATCTATTGAGGAGCTCCTGCAATTGGATGCACAAGTGCGTAGTGCAGCAAAAACATGGGTAGCTAGCCGGGCTGCCAGATAAGAACAGGATAAACCATGTTATTAACCATAGTTGCTTTTATCGTAGCGATTTTACTGCTGGTAAGTTTGCATGAATTAGGCCATCTGGTTGTAGCACGCTGGTGTGGTGTTAAAGTACTGCGCTTTAGTATAGGTTTTGGTAAGCCATTTTTTTGCGTTAAACGTGCCAATATCGAATGGTGTCTGGCACCAATCCCACTCGGTGGCTATGTCAAAATGGTTGATACCCGTGAAGGTGAGGTCAGTGAGGCCGATTTGCCTTACGCTTTTGACCGGCAACACCCGCTAAAACGCATTGCAATCGTCGTTGCCGGTCCACTAACCAATCTGATGCTGGCCGTATTGCTGTATGCTGCCAGTTTCAGTGTAGGCGGTATTACTCAGATTCGGCCATGGATTGGCATGGTTGAACCGGCAAGCGTAGCGGCAGAAGCCGGCTTTCAGCCGGGTGACCGCATCGTTAAGGTGAATGGACAGGCCGTAACCGACTGGACAGATGCTCAGGCAAAAATCATGCTGAATCTGGATGGTGGTAAAGTTCAGGTTGACGTCATTACTGCTGCAGGACATTCCGGACAGCGGCAGCTAAATATCGCCGGTACAGATGCCGCAGATAATGTTGCCAAAACCGGTTATCTGGGTATCATGCCATTTAAAGTTATCAACCAGATAGGCATGGTTGTACCCGATAGCGTTGCAGCAAAAGCTGGCTTGCGTCCCGGTGATATCCTGTTAACCATTAACGGCCGCAAACTCACAGGCTGGCAGGACTGGGTGGATAGCATCCGTGCCAGTGCTGGTGCTAAACTGGATATTACTTATCAGCGCAACGGGCAGACCCTGCAAACCAGTTTGCGACCCGCCTCAGTAGTGGAAAATGGTACCATTATCGGACAGGTTGGCGTAGGTGCCATGCGCGATAAAGCATGGGATACCCAGATTCGCCAGCATTATCAGCCCGGCTTTTTTCAATCAGTACAACTGGCTATGCAGCGTACTTGGGATTACATTACACTAACCCTTTCCATGTTTGCCAAATTACTCACCGGTCAGGCATCGCTGCATTATCTTTCCGGTCCTTTAACTATCGCTGATGTGGCTGGCAAAACCGCAGCCATGGGCTGGCAGAGCTATACAGAATTTCTGGCACTCGTTAGCGTGAGCCTTGGTGTACTGAATTTATTACCCATTCCCGTGTTAGACGGGGGGCATTTACTGTATTATGCGATCGAATGGATTCGCGGTAAGCCTCTGAGTTTACGTATACAAGAAATAGGACTACGTTTTGGTATCGCTGCCATGTTAATGTTGATGCTGGTGGCTTTCTTCAATGATATTACCCGCTTGTTTGGATGAATGATGAAATTAAAGCAGATTACTGTCAGTTTAATGGCTCTGGGCCTGTCTTCACTGGCGTTGGCAGTCGAACCGTTTACCATAAAAGACATTCGGGTAGAGGGTTTACAGCGCACCGCACCGACAACCGTTTTCAGTTACCTGCCAGTTAAAATTGGTGATACTTTCACCGATGTCGAAGGTGAAGACATTATTAAAAGATTATATGCCACAGGCTTCTTTGATGATGTCCGGGTTGAGACTATGGGCAATCAGGTGTTGTTAACCGTAGTTGAACGGCCGATTATCAGCAATTTCGATGTTACCGGTGGCAAGTCAATCAATAACAACGACATCAAGAAAAATCTGAGTAGCTTTGGTTTAGGGCAATCACGCGTGTTTAATCCGGCGACACTGGAGCAGGCCATACTCGGTTTGCAGGATGCATATCGTCAGCGCGGTAAGAATGCCGTGAAAATCACACCTAAAGTCACACGGCTGGAACGTAATCGTGTTGCGCTCGAACTGAACATTGACGAAGGTTCAACCACAACCATCAAATCCATCAATTTTAGTGGTAACAAACAGTTCTCAGCACATACCTTGCGCAAACAGATGTCACTGAGCCAGAAAAGCTGGACAAGCTGGCTAACCAGAGATGACCGTTATTCCGATACCCAGTTACAGCAGGACCTGGATAAAATCAATAATTATTATCAAGATCATGGCTATCTGAATTTTCGCATTGCTGATGTCAAAATGAACAATAGCGAAGACAAAGCGCAGCGGGTGATTAATATCACGGTGGATGAGGGCGCCCGTTACCGCTGGGGTAAAGTAACCATTGGCGGCGATACTCGCGAAGTACCGGCAGAATCATTACAGAAGCTGGTTAAAATCAAACAGGGCAAATGGTATAACCGCGCACAGTTGATTGATGTCATCAAGGCAATTCAGGAAAAAATGGGTAGTTCAGGTTATGCCTTCTGCCAAGTTAATGTTCGTCCGGTGCCTGATGAAAACACCCATGTTGTCGATTTCGTCCTGAACGTAGTACCAGATCGGAAAGTATACGTTAATCAGATCAATATCACCGGTAACAACAAAACCCGCGATGAAGTATTGCGGCGTGAGTTGCGGCAAATGGAGCGCGCTCCGTATGATGTATCTAAAATTAACCGTTCCAAAGAGCGCATTCAACAACTGGGCTACTTTGATAATGCTGAGGTAGATATTAAGCCCGTGGCAGGTACACCCGATCAGGTGGATCTGGATATGAGCGTCAAAGAACGTTCAACCGGTTCCATCAATGTCGGTGCAGGCTGGGCACAGGATGATGGTTTGCTGCTGTCAGCAGGTATTTCACAGGATAACCTGTTTGGTACCGGTAAATCTGCCAGCCTGCAATTATCCCGTTCCAAGGTTAATCAGGTTGCCGCCTTGTCATTTACCGATCCGTATTTTACCCCCGATGGCGTAAGTCTGGGTTACAACATGTACTATCGTGGTTACAACCCCAGTAAATCCGATAGTAACTCCATGGATTACAAAACCACCACCATCGGTGCAGCCATGACTATGGGGGTGCCAATTACTGAATACGATCGGGTGAATTTCAGCCTTGGCGCTGAGCATCTGGCCGTAAACCTGTATGGTGATTACGCACCGCAACGTTATGCTGAATTTGTGCAGAAATATGGTAAAGATAACTGGATATTCAAAGGTACCGTAGGCTGGGGGCGCAATACCACTGACAGTGCATTATGGCCTACTCGCGGCTACATAATGAATGCTAATATAGACAGCGGTTTACCTGGCGGTGATTTACTATATTACAGAATCAACCACGATCAACGCTGGTATTTCCCATTAAGTAAAAACTTTACCCTTATGTTATATGGTCAGCTGGGATATGCAGACGGCTATGGTAAAACCAAAGATTTACCATTTATGTATGCCTTTAGTGGTGGTGGTTTAGGTTCAGTCCGTGGTTATGAATCCGGTACACTCGGTCCCAAATATTTCAATCGCTACAGTGATGGTTCTTACAGCAGTGATTCCAGCAGTTATGGTGGTAATTACACTGCTAATGCAACTGCGGAGCTTTTATTTCCGTTTCCGGGAATTAAAGACCAGCATACTGTCCGCCTGAGTATGTTTGCTGATGCCGGTAGCGTATGGGATAACAAAACCTACAACTACCAAGATGAAAAGGACCCCTATGGCGGCTCCAAAGCACACAAATCCAGCTTTGGTAACGAAGTGCGTTACTCCGCAGGTTTGGCTGTTACCTGGTTATCGCCGATGGGACCTCTGAAATTCAGTTATGCCTATCCGATTCACAAAAAACCAGAAGACCAGTTGCAACGCTTCCAGTTCCAGTTAGGAACCACGTTCTAATCGTAGTCAGATAAGGACAAATTCATGCTTAAAAAAATTGTCTTAACATTTGCTGCTACCCTGCTTTCCTGTACTCTGGCATGGGCAGAAAGCATACAAAAACTTGGCTTTATTGATACCAGCCGGGTTTATCAGCAATCTATTCAGGCGCAGTCCATCCAGAAAGATTTGGATAAAGAATTTGCACCACGGCAGAAAAAACTGCAAGCCATGCAAACTGAAGGCCTGAAACTCAAAGAAGCAATTGAGTCCGGCAAAATTCCTGTGACAGAACGGGAAGTAAAAATCAAACAGATGTTACAAATGGATCAGCAGTATAAAGAAGCGGCGGCTGAACTGGCAGAAGATTACAACCTGCGCCGCAATGAAGAATTTGCCTCACTCCAGCAAAATGCCAATAAAGTCATTATCGATATGGCACGGAAAGAGGGTTATGACCTTATCATTCAGGATGCCATATTTGTCAACAGCAAATTTGACATCACTGATGCCGTTATCAAAGCACTAAATGCACAAAAACAGTAAGGCAGAATCATGGCTGTGAACCAGATAACCGCCACAGCTCTGGTTGAACAACTGGGCGGACAATTGCGTGGTGATGATGTCATTATCACCAGTATAACCTCATTGCAACAGGCGCAGGCGCATGATATCAGCTTCCTGAGTAATCCTCGCCTGCGTGCTGAAGCCATTGCCAGCCATGCTGGTGTATTAATTGTTACCGAAAAATCTGCTGAAATTTTGGCTGGCCGTTCCCTGATTATCACCGACGATCCCTATCTTTACTTTGCGCGTGTTGCGCGTCTGTTTCATCCACGCCCGCCGTCCAAAGCAAGTATCCATCCCAGTGCAGTTATTGCTCCAACGGCACAAATTGCAGCCAGTTGTGAAATTGGTGCCCATGTAGTTATTGGAGAGCACTGTGTCATTGGTGAAAACACGCGTATTCTGGCTGGTACAGTCATTGAGGAAAACTGTACATTAGGCAATGATTGTATTATTCATGCCAACGTAACCATTTATCATGGCTGCCAGCTGGGTAACCGGGTAGAGCTACATTCCGGTTGTGTTATTGGTGCCGATGGGTTTGGTTTTGCCTGGGACAAACAGAAAAACGAGTGGTTTAAAATTGTTCAGACCGGCTGCGTAGTTCTGGGCGATGATGTTGAAATCGGTGCCAATACCACAATTGACCGCGGTGCTATTGAAAACACCGTTATTGAAAACGATGCCAAAATTGATAATCAGGTGATGATTGGACATAACGGTAAAATCGGTGCCCATGTAGCCATAGTGGCCTGTACCGGCATTGCCGGTAGCACAGAAGTGGGCGCTTATTCCGTTATTGGTGGCGCAGCGATGATTGGCGGTCATTTAAATATACCGCCAAAAACAACTATTGGAGCAGCTACTGCTGTTAGTCACAGTATCAAGGAAAGCGGCCATTATGCTTCTATATTCCCATTACAAAAACACAGTGACTGGGTAAAGAATGCGGCACATATTCGTCATTTACACGAAATGCACCAAAAAATAAAAGCATTGGAACACAAATTAGCCGAGTTGAACGGCAATTCATCAAACCAACAGGATTAAAGCAATGGATTGGTCTTTACCTCTAGACGTTCGTACCTTACAAAAATTATTGCCTCACCGCTATCCATTTTTACTGATTGACCGTGTTACCGCTTACGATAGCGAAGCCATGACGCTGAGTGCAATCAAAAATGTAACCACTAATGAACCCTTTTTTCTGGGGCATTTTCCCGATTTTCCAGTTATGCCCGGCGTTCTGATTATCGAAGCCATGGCACAGGCTTGTGGCACACTGGCCATTCTTAGCCATGGTGGCCGTGACGATGATGAAATTTATTTCTTCGTTGGTATTGATAATGCCCGTTTCAAACGCCAAGTTATACCCGGTGACCAGCTTAGATTTGAAGTAAAACTATTGGCAAACAAACGCGATATCGGCAAATTCAAAGCTACTGCATGGGTAGAAAATCAGATTGCAGCTGAGGCCGAAATCATGTGTGCCAAACGCAAGGTAGACAAGTAAAGGTTACCCATAGCCACACAATACAATAGATTTAAGTGCATAAGTGCACAACTCAAATATTAATCACATATGATTAAACTGGTCGTTAAACCACGACTGTAGGAAATATACATGACGCAGATTCACCCCACAGCCATTATTGATCCCAAAGCCGAACTCGATAGTAGCGTATCTGTGGGTGCTTATACCGTAATTGGCGCCAATGTGCAGATTGGTGCCGATACCGATATCGGATCGCATGTTGTTATAGATGGGCATACCACTATTGGAACAGGCAACCGGATTTTTCAGTTTGCTTCACTGGGGGCAATTCCACAGGACAAAAAATACCGTGGCGAACCTACCAGACTGATTATTGGTAACAACAACACCATCCGAGAATTTACCACCTTCAATACCGGCACCGTTACCGGTATTGGTGAAACCCGTGTAGGTGACAATAACTGGATCATGGCTTACGTTCATCTGGCTCATGATTGTGTTGTTGGCAACCATACAGTCTTTGCCAACAATGCATCCCTTGCCGGACATGTTGTCGTTGGTGATTATGTAATACTGGGTGGTTTCTCACTTGTACACCAATTTTGTAATATTGGCGACTATGCCATGACCGCATTCGCTGCCGGCGTACACAAAGATGTTCCGCCTTATGTAATGGCCGCCGGTTATCGCGCCGAACCTGCCGGGCTTAATACCGAAGGCTTACGTCGCCATAACTTTACGGCAGAACAAATTGCCAACATCAAACGCCTGTATAAAATTCTTTATCGGCAGGGATTAAGTTATGCTGATGCCAAAGCCAGAATTATTGCAGAAGCAGATTCAGCACCCGAATTACACGTGTTCAAAGAATTTTTTACCCACTCTACACGCGGCGTAATCCGCTAGAACAGGCCAAATAAAACAGGTAGATTGGCCAGAAGTTAATCTATCTGTTTTATCTATACAACCAGACTTCAATCAGACAAATATATTCTTCAGTATCAAATCAGGTTCAAAACTGGGCATAAAATATCTTATTATTTATATATACATATCTGAAATAATATTTCATATTCAACATCACATATCCGGATTATTTGCTTAGTAAAATATTGCTATCATTTTATTTTAGCAATAGCTATTGAACTACACATGTCCCTAAAAATTTAAATGCAATTACTACGTGGTTTAGCCCAACAGATATCACCATAGCCATATCACTATATAAATAATATCTACAGTATCCAGTTGCACCATAATAATCCTGCACAATATAATCAAATAATAAAAATTTGATGGCAAAGGGAAAATGAATTGTTTCAATTTGTAGCAAATATACTTGAGGAAATACTGGATATAATCCTTACAATATTTTTTCTGAGAAAATATAGAGAAAAAAACAACGTCGACAACAGTCTATAGAGAAAGATATTTATAACTAGATCATATTATTCTGGGTTATGCCGGTGCTAATAGTAGGCGTAGATGCCATAATTCCTATAATATTAACTTATTTCTTCCATGCTCAACTAAAAACGGTACTCTGTATATTATTAATATATTTTGGAGTAAGTATACATTTATTAGTTAAAAAATGGCTTAACAGTTAAATTTGGATTTAAGCAGACAAGAACAACTCCAAAAATCACATTTGTATATTTGATTCATACTCGAAATTATCTCATTCGCACGACTAAAATCAGCATATTAATGCAATTTAGCGGTCAGCTGAATAATAAATAGTACATACAAAATACCATTATTTATTAAACTGATTTGAAAAAACGGGCTTTCTTTTTTAAGAAAGCCCATTAATATAGTTACCCTGAAAGGGTAAAGGGACAAAGTAAACTTTAATAGTCTGAATTAGCAACTAACTCTTCTCACTTATCTTCCGTAACAAAGCCTACTTTCACCAGGCCTGCATCCCGTGCCGCTGCCAAAACCTGCGCAACATAATCATAAGCCACGTGTTTATCAGCAGCAATGGCCAGCACCACATCTGGATCAGCCTGTACTTTCAGATGTAAATCATTCTGCAATTGTGCCAGCGAAAGAGTCTGATCACCTAATTTATATTGCCCGTCAGCCCCGATAGATAAACGTAATGGCGATTTAGGTTCCGCCTGTTGTGCAGGATTGGCAGTAGTAGGCAAAGTTAATGGAATAGAGTGAGTTAATACCGGCATCGTAATCATAAACACAATCAACAATACCAGCATTACATCAACCAGCGGCGTCACATTAATATCTGCTGATTCATGAACCTCATCATCACTGAAATGACCAAATGCCATCATTTAATCCCTATTATTCAATAACTGCGCATGTAAATCATGAGCAAAGCCATCAAGATCGCGACTTAAATTTTTCTTACTGCGTACCAGACCATTATAAAACAACAATGCCGGAATAGCAGCAAATAAACCAATGGCTGTGGAAACCAATGCCTCACCAATTGGGCCAGCAACTGCTGCAATACTCATCTGCCCACTATGGCCAATATTAATTAAAGCATGATAAATACCCCACACAGTACCAAACAGACCAATAAATGGCGCACTCGAACTGATTGAAGCCAGTACAGTCAATCCACTTTCATAGCGGCGCATAACCTGTTCCATACTATTGCGAATCTGGCTTGTGAGATACTGATTGAAAGGCATCGCTGCGGCCAATGAATGATTAGCTTTATCATGATAAAGCTTACTGGCATGCAAAGCATCACGTGTCAATAAAGCTACTGGCGACTGGTTATTTGCCAGCTCATGCTGCAACTGAGCCAGATTCTCAGCAGTTGCAAAACAACTTAATGCAGCGCGATTATCACGTTTAGCACACCATAAACTCCAGCAACGTACTAACGCAATAATCCAGGTCATAATGCTCATCAAGACAAGAATGGCCAAAACCGTCAGCAAAATCCAGCCACTCTGGGCATAAATTGAAGCAATATTACCGTCCATAAGAATAATTACCTTCAAAGTTAACAATGATTTAATTAAATCATTTCAAAATACAAAATTACATTACCATTATTGCTATCAATTAGATATTCTAAAAACCACATCAAAATGATATTTATATGGAATCGGCATCCCGCCACGGGTAGCAGGCTTGAAACGATACTTCAATACTGCCTGTTTAGCTGAGCGGTCAAGACGGCTATAACCACTACTTTTACTTATCACTACATTTTGTGCTTGACCATCTGCTGATACCGAAACAGTTAACCCTACAACGCCTTCTTCCCCATTACTCTGTGAATCAGCAGGATAAACCGGTTTTAATGCTGCCAGAAAACCACCCTGATATTCTTTTGGTACTACCAAACTGCCGCCAGCCTGATCCCCGCTACTTTTACCATTTGCAGATGTAGCTTCAGATTTTTCACTAGTATTTGCAGACGTTGGGCTCGAGACATTATTTACAGGTACAGGCGCTATTGGAGCAGTTTTTTCTACCGCTGGCGTTAATCTTGATTCATCCGCTTTCGGTGGAATAACCTTAAATTGACTTTCTGTCTTGGGCGCAACCACAGGCTTGATCAGTGATTTCTCGGGCATCATTTTTTTAGCCGGTGCTTTCACCGATTGCTTATGCACAACAGATTGCTGCGATTGTGGCTTGGAGGGGGCATCATCAACTGCCTGATTTGAACTCATGCCCAAATCAACAAAATTAAGTGTTTGCAGATTAATATCAATTTCTTGTTGTGCATGAACAGCCATTATTGCCCAAAATAGAACAGCATGCATTCCCAGTACGAGAACAACAATCAAAAAATTGACTTTACGTTGGTTTTCCATATTTTTGTCATGATAATAGAAACCATTATTATTTGCAATATAACTAAATACTAAAACCTTAAGACCGCCCTAACTAGGCCAAACTAAACAATTTACAAACTTATTAAAGCTTAAGTAAACTAGATTTTGAATCTAACTTATACATAGCAAAGCCATATTCAAGCATATTCCATCGCCTGACTATGTTTGAATATTCTCAGTTATTAAAAAAAATTAGATATTTGATAAATATAAATTATATTGCTAAAGTTATAAGACGCAGCTATTGCATATTCAACACCAATAACATTGTTTGGATAAATAATTAATTATGAATAACAGGAGAGACACATGAAAAAACAAATCATGGCAATCATGTCCGCTTTTGCTGCTGCTCAGGCATTGGCAGCAACACCTACATTAAATTGGAGTATTCCAACTTCCAGCGTGATACAAAATATCACCTTTGCTATTACCATCAATCAGGCGGCACCCGTAGATGAATTTTATTTTGCCAATCAATTTGGCTTTACCGGAGGCGGAGGAATAGGCTATACCGGTATCCAGCCTACTACTAATGCCAGAGATGGTTCACGTCAATTCATGGTTTTATTCAGCAGCTTTCGTAAAGACACCATTCCCAGACACCCTAATTGCAAAGGTGGTGCAGATGGAGCCAGAAGTGGTGCAACCTGTCGCAAATATATACCAGGAGAGCTGGGCGACACCTTTACTTTTAGAGTACAAAAAGATGGCAATCTATTGATGGGCACCGTTACTAATAAGACTACCGGACGCCGAGATATCATTGGGCAATGGGAAGTTAGTCCATCTGCCGGCAATCTGGCTAATAAACAAATATCGTGGATTGAAAATTACAAAATGAATAATCCATCATTCCATCTGACTTGCGACAAAAAAGGCTGGCCTTACTATGAAATTAAATTTTTGCCACCTACCGCCAACAACGACACCATCAAAGGTACTATTTCTACCCTATCCGGCGGTTCACAGGCCTGTCCGGGTGCCATTACCTGGCAACATGATGAAAGTGGAACATTAGTAAAAGGTGGCTATAAATAACATTCACGACTCAGCAACCTAAAAAGCACGCGTGAAAGCGTGCTTTTTAATTATTTAATTTATCAGTACACGTAGTCTTATTCAGAACCATAATTACAGTTAAAAGAAAGTATTGAATCAAGGGAAATAATATAAAATTGAATTTGCACTTAAAAATTATTTATAACCATAAAGATAACGATACAAATACAAATTAGTGCAGCTAATATCCCCATTTCCAAAAGCCGCCCAATATAGAAACCACTCATTGCAGAAACGACAATACCAAATAAAAGCACTTTATTTAAAGTGCGACTGATACAGAAAAAGCCGAAAAACCGATACTAAATGGAGTCAAAAGCAGCCGGTAATGACTATGGCGAAAGAAAAAGCGCGAAGATAAAAGGCAAAGGGGGGTAAAAAGT